>JBPCVB010000564.1:0-3992 GCA_051010855.1 Pirellulaceae bacterium
CTGTGGCCGATGGTTCGCAACTGAACTTTGAAACCACCACGTCCTACACACTGACTGTGGAAGTCCCCGACAGTGGCGCACCGAGCATGACCGATACGGCCACCATTACCATCAATGTCAATGACCTCAATGAAACACCCACCGTCAATGATGACACTTTCGCCGTGGATGAGAACGAGACCAACGGCACACTCGTCGGTACCGTCACGGCCAGCGATCCTGACGCCGGTGATTCGCTGAGCTACGTCATCACAGCTGGCGATCCTACCGGCATCTTCACCATCGACGCCAGTGGCAATATCACTGTGGCCGATGGTTCGCAACTCAACTTTGAAGCGACGACCTCCTACACGCTGAGCGTGGAAGTCACCGACGCCGGTGCACCAGGCCTGACCGATACGGCCACCATCACCATCAATGTCAATGACCTCAACGAGACACCCACCGTCAGCGACGACACCTTCGCGGTGGATGAAAACGAGACCAACGGCACACTGGTGGGCAGCGTCACGGCCAGCGACCCCGATGCGGGTGATTCGCTGAGCTACGCCATCACGGCTGGCGACCCTACCGGGATCTTCGCCATCGACGCCTCGGGCAACATCAGCGTGGCCGATGGTTCCCAGCTGAACTTTGAAGCGACAACCTCCTACACGCTGAGCGTGGAAGTCACCGACGCCGGTGCACCAGGCCTGACTGATACCGCCACCATCACCATCAATGTCAATGACGTCAACGAAACGCCGACCGTCAATAATCAGTTGTTCAATATTGATGAAAATAGTGGCATTGCCACTCCGGCAGGGACGATCCTTGCAAGCGATCCTGATGCGGGCGACCTGGTCTCCTTTAACGTCATCGGCGGATCGGGAGTCACTGCGTTCAATGTTCATCCGACAACCGGGTTGATCACAGTTCTCGATCCATTGCAACTCGATCACGAAGTCAATCCGTTCATGACGCTCGTCGTTGAGGTCACTGATTCGGGCGGATTGACTGATACGGCGACGATCCGCATCGATATCAATGACATCAATGACGCTCCGGTTTTGACCAACAATGGCGCCTTGTTGAACGAAGGCGACACGGAAATCATCGACAACAGCGAACTGGACGCCACCGACCAGGACAATCTGCCAGTCGAATTGTCCTTCACCGTCACCAGCGGACCGGTCAACGGATTCCTGGCATTGTCGAGCGCTCCTTTGACCCCGATTACAAGCTTCACCCAGGCGGATATTGATGCCGGCCGATTGATTTACGTGCATAACGGCGGCGAGACGACCAGCGACTTTTTCCTGTTCGATTTGGGCGACGGCAGCGGAAGCACCATCACGGGTCAGCGATTTGATTTGACGGTTAACCCTGTCAACGATGCGCCGGTTGCCAACGCCGATTCGTTTGCAGTCAATGAAGACACGACACTTGCGGCTTCCTCGATTCTGGCCAACGATACGGACGTCGATTCGGGGCTACTGACCGCAGTGCTTGTTGCGGGACCGAGCAACTCAAGCAGTTTCACGCTTAATGCCGACGGCACGTTTTCGTACAGCCCCGAAGCGAATTTCTTCGGCGCGGATTCATTCCAGTACCGTGCCCATGACGGTGCACTCGGCTCCAATATTGTTACGGTGACCATTGCCGTTGCTCCTGTCAACGATTTGCCAGTTGCTGTCGGTGACTCGTTTACGGCAGTCGTTAGTGACACGCTGGTGGAACTGGCGGGCGTGCTGATCAATGACGCCGATGTTGAAAATGATGCGTTGGTCGCGATTCTGGTAACGGGTCCTTCCAACGGGACTCTGACCCTGAATCCGGATGGCACGTTCAGCTATGTCCCCGCGTCCGGCTTTGTTGGCAGTGACTCGTTCACGTACATGGCCAACGATGGCAGCGGAAACAGCCCTGTAACCGTCGTTGAGATCGAGGTTGTGGGTCCGGGTGTTGACGATACAGGTACGGATCCCGATCCGGAAACCGAATCGACGGATCCACCGGAAGAAGATCCGGGTGACGATGAAGATCCCACCGAAGATCCCGAACAATCGAATCCTGCAACTGATCCATCTGCCAATTCACCCATAACGGATGTCACCGGAGCCAACGATCTGGCTGGATCCGCAGAAGACTTCGACATTGAAGCGCTGAATTCGATCCTCGCTGGCAAGGCCGGCAGCATGTTTGCGCCTGACCAGCAGCAGGCCATGGACGTGCTTGAGTGGATGCTGGCCGAACGCATGGAAAAAACTGAGCAGTCCATAGACCGAAGCGGCGTAACGTTTGGCGGCTTCACGTTTGCATTTGATGCCCAATATCTGTGGCAACAGCTGGATCAGTTGGCCGATGATGTGGGCAAGAAAGGGCTATTCGAATTTGGCTTTACGAGTTCGGTTGCGGTGACCACCATCACGGCCACAGCAGGGTATGTCATCTGGTCGTTGCGAGGCGGATTCCTGATGGCGACACTCGTTTCTTCCCTGCCGGCATGGAGTCATATCGATCCATTACCGGTGCTGGAAACCGGCGGTAAGCGATCCAGCCGGGTCGTGCACGACGGCGCGGACCAGTTGTTCGATCAGGGATTGTCTCGCTAAGACCCTGGCCAGCACGCGGGAGTGAGGTTCCTGCCGAGGGACCTGCGTTCTAGAATGCAGTGACCTCTTCAATTATTTGCCAGTCACGATGCCCGTCATCAAAAAAGAGACCGACGTCTATCCACCGGACCTGTTGATCGCCGACGCGTTGCCCGGCGATGAGTCATGGCGCTGGTATTGCCTGTACACGCTGTCGCGACGCGAAAAGGACCTGGTGCGTCGCCTGATCGCGCGACAGATTGCCTGCTATTGCCCCACAGTACCCAAGCGTTACCGGTCTCCCGCCGGGCGTTTGCGCACTTCGCACACACCGCTGTTTTCCAGTTATGTGTTTCTGTACGGTGACGCCTCGCATCGACAATTTGCCCTGACGACTAATTGCGTATCACGCGATCAGGAGATCAACGACCCGAACTTTGTCAGCGAGTTGCGGCAAATCCAGCAGGCCCTGGATGCCGGTGTTCCGCTAACCCCCGAAGCTCGACTGGAACGAGGCCAACGGGTGCGGGTTCGCTCCGGTCCATTTCGCGATTTTGAAGGCGTCGTGATTCGTCGTGAAGGCAAGACGCGATTGCTGCTAACCCTGAATTTTCTGGAACAGGGTGTCTCCATGGAAATGGACGAAGCGGTGCTGGTCCCGGTGTAAATTCGATCAAACGGTCGACGTTGACCTGCGGCGGCCCATAATGGTCTACTGCCAGCCATCGCGTTCACCAAATCGTTGTCGGACCCACAATCGAACATGAACATTCAGCAACCTGTCTATGTTGCCGGTCACCGCGGAATGGTTGGATCCGCGGTTCTGCGCAGGCTGAAACAGGTGGGCATCGGAGAAGTGCTGGTGCAAACGCGCGAGCAACTCGACCTGTGCAACCAGGCCGCCACCGATCGTTTTTTCCACGATCATCGTCCCGCTGTGGTCGTTTTTGCCGCAGCCCGCGTTGGTGGTATTCATGCCAACAATGAATACCCGGCCGACTTTATTTATGACAACACCATGATGGCTGCCAATGCGATCCACTCGGCATGGAAAAACGGGACTCAGCGATTCCTGTTCCTGGGCAGCACCTGCATTTATCCGCGAATGGCCGAACAACCGTTGCGGGAAGATTGCCTGCTGACCGGGCCACTGGAAACAACCAACGAGGCCTATGCGCTGGCCAAAATAACTGGTCTGAAAATGTGCCAGCATTATCGCAACCAACATGGTGTCATGTTTCATTCCGCGATGCCAACCAACTTGTACGGTCCGGGCGACAACTACCATCCCGAACTTTCACATGTACTACCCGCCCTCATTCGACGTTTTCACGAGGCACGGGAAGCGGGCACTGACAAGGTCGTGATTTGGGGATCGGGAACGCCGCGACGTGAATTCCTGCATGTTGACGACCTGGC
>JBPCVB010000565.1:0-9163 GCA_051010855.1 Pirellulaceae bacterium
CTCCAGCAACTGCTCGGCCAGTGCTGCGCAATTGATCACCACCAGCGGCTTGTCCGCCAGCGGGCTGGCCTTGTGAATGGCCCGGGCCACCAATTCCTTGCCGGTGCCACTTTCTCCCTGGATCAGAACCGGCATTTCCGAATTCGCAGTGCGTTCAATCAGGCGAAACACTTCTGTCATTGCCGGCGACTCACCGATCATATCGCCGGACGGTGACTGTCGACGAATGACTTCCTTGAGTTGCTTGTTTTCCTTCTCCAGCTGTTGTGTCTGGCTGGCTCGCAAGATCAGGCGTTCCAGGTCCTCCAGCCGTGCCGGTTTGGTGAGAAAGTCGTAGGCACCTTTCTTCATCGAGTCGACCGCGTTCTGGATCGTGCCACCACCAGTCAACATGACGACCTTGGGTGGTGGATCGCGCTCCATGAGGCCTTCCAGCACCTCGATGCCGGACAGACCAGGCATATGAATATCGAGAACGACGAGGTCGAATTTACGATTGATCGAGACATTTAGCGCTTCCTCGCCGTCTTCGGCCTGCTCCACGCGAAATCCGCGACGCTTGAAATATTTGTAAGCCGAGTCCCGGAAGTCTTCTTCGTCGTCTACGATCAGCAAATCCAGTTGCGAGTTATCGACCGTATCGGAGGTGGCCGGTTCTGCTGCTTTGGTCGTCATATCTGCATTACTCCCGATTTAATATCGATTAGGGGCCGCCGTGGCGGCTGTCGGTATCCTCTGAATTTCCGATCCGATCGTCGTGTGGTGACCCGGCGGTCGAAAGCTGCTCATCGCGGCCGCGTCTCAGCACCAAAACCGGACAACTCGCGTGACGCATCACTTTCTCCGCCACGCTGCCTAACAGGACTCGCGACAGTCCGCGTCGGCCATGCGTTCCCATCACCAGCAAGCGGGGTCGCTGGCTGGCAACAAAGTCCAGCAGCTTTTCCGAAGGAAACCCCGACAGTTGATGATGATTGATCTGTACGCCTTTAACATGGGTACTGATCTTTTCCAGCAGCCGGGCGTCGGAAATCAGTGAGTCAGGTGATCCCATGAAGGCTGGCCATGCCGCTCGTGACGGGTCGGGCATTAATGTGACATGCACCAGGTCCAGCGGCCTGCCTGTGTGACTGGCGAAATACGCCGCCATGTCCACGACTTCCTGATCGAAGTCATTGACATCGACTGCGCACATCACGTTGTTTCCGTTGGCTGCTGCGGTCACGTTGTTGCCTGGTCTGTTGTTTCCGGTTCTGGCACCGGCTCCTTGAGCGCAAGGACAGGACAGTGGGCCTTGCGTACGATCGTTTCGGCCACACTCCCCATAATGGCCCGTGACAGACCCGTTCGTCCTTGCGTGCCCATCACAATCAAATCAACGTCGTTTTCTCTGGCGTATTCAATAATCTTTTCGGCGGGCGGACCAACTTCGACCACCCACGATGCCCTGACGCCTTCGATCGTGGGCTGGATCTCTTCCAGCTCTCGTTTGGCATCACGCGCCTCCTTTTCCAGATCCATATAGGCATGGGACGCATAGGGAACTGCTGGCTGGTAGGCGAAATAGTAAATAATCTCTGCCTCGTTAGACTTGGCCAACATCGAAGCGAACTCGTTCGCCTGTTTGTTGAACTCGGAAAAATCGATGGGACAAAGAATGCGTTTGATCTGCATTGCCGAATCCATTACGGGATATTCATCAGAACACTCGAAGCAATTAATGTGCCGGAAGCGCCCAGCGCGCCAACCGGCCCGATACAGTGGGCGGATTCCCAAATCGCCATCGGGCGGACGTGCGTTTCCGCACAGCAACTCCGCGGACGCATGATATCCTGTCACCCGGTCTGACATTATCGCAGAAGCCGACACTGCTTTTCCAGGCGTACAGCCAATTACACCTTTTTGGTGCTCGGCAACTCGACAACGAAACACGCGCCACCCAGTGCGCCACTTCCCAGGCCGATGCGACCATCGTGTACTTCGACAATCCGTCGGCAAATCGCCAATCCCAGCCCGGTCCCCTTGGTCTTGGTGGTAAAGAAGGGCTCAAACACACGGGCTGCCTGATCCGGCAACACCCCGGACCCGCTGTCCTCAATCTCGATGCGAACGCCGGGCGGCTGGTCCTGCAACAACAGTCTTGCCTCGACAACGCCGGAGTCTGCACACGCATGGCGGGCATTTTCCAGCAAATTCCTGATCACCTGCTGAATTCGGTTTCGATCCACCGCAAATTTCCCGGGGAATCCGTCTGCACATTGCAGGCGAAATTCCGGCTCAGTTTCAGACTGTGAAGCCGCCGTGGTGTGCTGCCATGTTTCGTTGACCAGGGCCCGCAGGTCCGTCGCCTGGCGTTCCAGATTGATGGGGGCGGAATAGTCGCGAACTTCGTCCAACAACAAGTTCAGGTCATCAAGTGCCTTTTGTACCTTGTGAACCAACTCCAGACTTTCCGGCATTTTGGCCACGTCGAGCGCCAGATTTGCCAGACAGGCGTGGCTGCGTTGAAATGCGTTGCGACTTTCATGGGCGAGACCTGCCACCATTTGGCCAATTGCGGCCAGACGCTCGTTCATCAGAAGTTTTCGCTGGGCTGCTTCCAGCTTGCGCAGATTCTCCGTCCGCTCGACCACACGGTGCAGTACCGCCCGCAAGGCATCGGGATTGATTGGCTTGAGCAGGAAATCGTAGGCACCTTCGCGCAGCGCCGTCACCGCCACATCAAACTCGCGGTATCCAGTCACCACGATCACCGGGGTATCGGGTTGATGTGCAAAGATAATCGGCAAGAGGTTGCTGGCGTCTCCATCGGGCAATTTCCAGTCCACGATGACGGCATCAAAATTGCGTTGCTCGACGGCTTCGATTGCCGGCAAACAATGACTGGCCGTCTCGATGGTGTAGTCATCGAGTGAGAGAATATCGACCATATTGCTGCGCGCATCATCGTCATCTTCGACGATCAACACTGAAAAATCGCTGGCCAGCACCCTGGTGCTCCGCTGTCCACTGGAATCCAATTCGACTGGAAGTCGTATGTTGTACAGCAAGAGACAGGCCAAACGCGAGTCTGCCCCGTCTCCGAACACAAAATCAGGCTGGTCGGTCGCATCCCTCGACCGCTGGTCTTATTTCTTGATCTGGATTTTTGCGGGGTCGAGTAAATGGATTCCTTTGTTTTGTGGTTGCAAATACCCGCCAAGGAACAGTCGTCGGACGTGCCTCGTCGCGACGCACAGCCACGCACGAAAAGGCACGTCGGTTTGCCGGTCGCCTGATTCCGGCAGCATACGCCGCCGTTAAAGATGCCAGGCGACCATCGAATTGACGAGTTCTGTTTGCATCGTGGCACGGCAGTTACGGATGCCACGAAGCCCACGTCAACCGGTTCACATCCTGGCAATGCCGACTGTCCTTGACGGAAAAGGGGCAAGTAATCGACTTGCAATTGCTGTGCCATCGCGTTTACGCAAGGCAAACTCCGCGATCCACGCAATTCCCGTTTTGCAAGCCAGGTGTTGGCGCGCGCAGCGGCTATCCAGTTGCGTGCTGATTCGCACAAATACGCTGCCGGCGAATCGGCAGGAATCAGGCTCGCTGTCCTACCGCTTCAGAGATCATGCCCAGCAACTCGGCTACGTCGACCGGTTTATGCAGGACGCGCCACGTGCCAGCCTCCAGGGCCCGGTTGACTCCATCGTCGCCGGCAAACGCAGTGATCATGATGGCACGCAATTCCGGATAACGTTTGTGAATCTGCCGAAACAACTCGGCACCGTCCATGTCCGGCATCCTGAAATCCAGCAATGCCAGATCAAACGCGCAGCCGCCTTGGCCGTCCGGTCGATCGATTCGATCCAGTGCCGACTGTCCGTCCGTGGCTGTCACGGTGTCGTAACCTGCTTCGTTCAGGATGTCGGAAATGTTGGCAACGATGTCAGGATCGTCATCCACGATCAGAATTCGTCGCACGACATCGGTCATCAGGACACCTCACGCCAGAGAACATTAATTCGCCCTATGCTGGAATCCTAGCTAACGGGCTTCCGGCTGGCGAGTCAGATGTACGGAAAAGGTACTGCCCGTGCCCGTTTTGCTCTGAACCTGCATTGATCCGCCGTTCTTTTCCACAATGGCACGCGTGATCGCCAATCCCAGCCCCATTCCGCGGGCCTTGGTCGATACCAATGGCTCCATGATGCGCTCAAGGTCCTTTTCAGGAATGCCAGGCCCAGTGTCATTAACTGATATGACGACCTGATCTCCCGACACCTGGCCATCAATGGTCAACGTTCCACCTTCGGTCATCGCGTCACGGGCGTTGCGAATCAGGTTTCGCAAGGCGATCGGGATCTGGTTGCCATCCACCATGACACGAGGCAGGTCGTCCGGAATCAGCAGTTCGACCACAATGGAATCGGGTAACGACATGCT
The DNA here is from genome assembly GCA_051010855.1 of Pirellulaceae bacterium. Lineage (GTDB taxonomy): Bacteria > Planctomycetota > Planctomycetia > Pirellulales > Pirellulaceae > CAJQPP01. The sequence goes on from JBPCVB010000565.1 coordinate 4,435, forward strand.
CGTCACGATTTCGTTGATGACCGGTCCCATGGCTACCGGTTGCAGGTCGGGTTGCGGCAATCTGGCCACATCGGCAAGGGCCGTAATGACACTATCGATCGTGGAAACCTGGCGGTCGATCCTTTCCAGGTGTTCTCTGATCTTGTCGGGCGCTGGCTGATTGGCGTTGAGCAGGAAATAGGCCGAAGTTTTGACGGCATTAAGTGGATTGCGTATTTCGTGAGCGATACCACCGGAAACCTGGCCCAGCGTCGCCAGTTTCTCGCTGCGAATCAGATCATTCTGGGCACGTCGTAATTCCTCGGTTCGTGTATGTACCAGTTGCTCCAGCTGGCTCTGCATTTCCTGCTGCTGCTGGTGCAGTTGCTCTTCGGCCTTGAGGCGTTCGGTAATGTCCAGAATGATCGCCACCAGGGCAGGGCGGTTCTGGTACGAGGACGCATGAAGATGCACTTCGACATCGTAGTTCGAGCCATCCTTGCGTCGGTGCCGGGTGTTGAATTGCAGACGGTCTTGCTCTCCGTTGATTAACGACCGAACCAGCGCTTCAAATGACTCACGTGTAAAATCGGGCTTGATATCCATCGGCGTGAGGTCGCGCAGTTCGTTCATGGAGTAGCCGAGATTCAACCGCGCACCGCGATTAACACGCAGAAAACGCAAGGAATCGGCGTCAAACAGGTAAACCTCGTTCAGCGAGTCCTCGATAATGCGACCCAGTGTCATTTCCTGGTGCTCAATACGCTTTTGTTCGCTGATGTCGCGAATCATGCCCGTAAAGAACAGCTGGTCAGCCACATGAAACTCGCTGACGGCCAGATGGATGGGAAAGCCGGATCCATCCTTGCGTAGCGCCGTTACCTCCCGTCCGATCCCGATGATTTTTGGCACACCGGTTTCCAGATAGTTCTCAATGTACTGATGGTGCTCGCCTCGCCATGGATCGGGCATCAGCATCTTGACATTCTGGCCAACCAGTTCGTCCGCGCTGTAGCCAAACATTTTTTCCGTAGCCGGATTGACCGAGTCGATAATGCCACTCCGGTCAATCGTGACGATGGCATCGACGGCAGTGTCCATAATCGCCTGCAGCCGTGCCTGTCGTTCCGTTAGTCGGGAAATGTCGCGAACCATGCCCGTAAAATGCCTTTTGCCATCGATTACAAATTCACTGACCGCCAGATGAACCGGAAACGTTGAACCGTCCTGGCGTCTGGCCGTCACCTCGCGACCGCTGCCGATGATTTTTGCAATTCCTGTCGTCAAGTAATTGTGGAGATACTGGTCGTGCTCACTCTGTTCGGTCGGTGGCATCAACACCTTGATGTTTTGACCGGCCAGTTCGCGCACGGGATATCCGAACAGGGTTTCCGTTGCCGGATTCGCACTCTCAATTATGCCGTGCTCATCAATTGTGATGATGGCGTCGATGGCGTACTCGAGAATGGCCCGAAGTCGTTCGTGATCGTGGTGATCGGGGTGAGTCACAGTCCTGAATATTCCACTGGCAGTTCTACCGAAAGCAATTCGGCGGATTATAGCCGGAAAATACAGGAACGCCCGCTTGCAGCATGCAAGTCGAATGCCAGACGTCATACGCCGGTAAAACGCGTGTCGAGAGGTTGGACTGTGACATCCCAACACGCTGGCCGGGCCAATTCGCTCACCCGGCGGCGGTCATCACTGACCTTGCGCATGAATTTCGCCATTCCGCCTCATTGGCACTCCAGTTGCAAAGTTGCTGGCAGGCAAACAAGTCAAGTTTGATTACTCGGAGGCTTTGATGACCACTGGTGAAACCCTCGCCGCGATGAAAATCGGCGACGTTATGACAACCCACGTGATGGCCGTAATGGCCGGAGATTCCATTCAGGATGCTGTAAAAATCATGCAGGACCACGAGTTGACGACCGTGCCGGTAGTCAACACGGGCGATCAATGCATTGGTATTTTGTCGCGATCGGATTTGACGGAAATGTTTCTGGAAGAGGACGGGGCGCTTTCCCAACTGCTGGACACCGATCGTTTGTCGATGGCCTGGTTTGACCGCAATGTGGAAACCGCATCCGCGCGGCTGGTGAACGAGGTCATGACGCACAATGTAACCCTGGTCAACGCCACACAAACGTTGCAGGATGCGTGCAAGGCCATGGTGTCCGGATCGTTCCATCATTTGCCAGTCGTCAACGACGACGAACGAGTGGTGGGTTTTATTTCCACGTTTGACATTGTCAGAGCAATCGCCAGCGCCTGACCGCCCGTGGCGTACTCGTCGGCAAACAAAGCAGTCGCGCAATGAAACTGAATCGCATACTTTGCCCCACCGACTTCTCGGAGCCCGGCAACGCGGCCAACTGGTACGCTACATTGCTGGCTGAGACGACAGATGCAGAAATCGTTTACGTGCATATCGCGTATCCGGAATTGCTGGGTGGTGTCGACAGCGAGGCTCGGGCAATGGAACAGGACATGGAGCGACGCATCGGACCGCTACAACCGGACGTGCGCTGTTCCTGGATCGTCAGATACGGCTCGCCCGCGCGGGAGATCGTGGAAGTCGCTCGCGAATTGGCGGTCGATCTGATCGTAATGGGTACGCACGGGCGTACCGGAGCACGTCATCTGTTGCACGGCAGTGTGGCCGCTCAAGTCCTCCGGCATGCCGATTGTCCCGTGTTGACTGTGAAAAGTCCGGTGTCCGCAGAGGTCGCACCGGACTAATGGCATAGGGCGCGGTACTGGATTTCTAGATCCGGTCGGGCAAGGCTTCCAGCCATTTCTCAAGTCGGGCGAGGCGTTTGTCCGTCCACCAGAGACCAAATTCGGCGATGGCGCAGCGCAATCGTTTTTTCTCCAGGCGAATGGCCTTGCGTCCCCTGGGCTTGTCTTCGGGCCACTTTTTCAAGCGATGCAACGCCGTCACGTGATCGTTGATACGACCCAGTCGATCCTGTAACCGCAGCATCACAGGCATGACCCTCGCGTACCGTTGCCTGGGGAAAGCGGGCTCGAGCAATTCCAGGGCGTAACGGAAATGCTTGGAGGCGATGCGAAACTCATGCAATTGGTCGACATCTTCCATGTCTTCGGGGTGAGCGGAGAAGAATCGGGTAATCTCCTGTTGCAACTTGCCACGAGCCCATTCGCCAAACGGGAAATAGGGCCTCGGCACACGCAGCATCCGCGATGAAGTTTTTCTCCAGCGTTGCTTCAGCAGTTTGCCGCCCTTCAATTGCTTGCAGATGTCGAGGATCGGCCGGTCGGCCCGTTGACGCTGTTTCCGCAATTTTTTCAGCAGTTGCCCGCGAGTTTCGACATCGATCTCGCCGGATGCCTCCAGATCATGCATCATGACATCCAGTTCCCTGGCACTACCGGCGGCTCGACGGATTTGTCGCAGCCATTTGGTGTACCATCGTGCGTGGCCAGGTGGAAAGAACTCGTCGAACAAGACCAGCGCTGCCATGGCACGCCGCGTGGAGACACGCAGCTGGTGAATTGCCTCGACACGTTTTTTGGGCGGTCCGTTCTCAATCCGCGAAAGCCAGCGGCATACCTGTCGCAATCGATCACCAAACAAGGCTGCCGCCGCGACATGGACAGGTGTCTGCCGCTTGATCGATTTGGGGTCCATCATTGCAAAATCAGGCCGATCGCCGTTGAATTGTGGCCGCCGCCATTGTCAATTGGCACAGGGATGTCACCAGCTTAGTCAAAGATATCACGCAATCACAGAATTTCATGCACGTCCACGAAAATTGTCTGCACGCCACCGATTTCGGTCGGGCCTTTGCCATCGGGATCATTATTAATCTCGCATTTGTGCTGATTGAGGCCGTCTGTGGCTGGTGGTTCAATTCGGTCAGCTTGCTGGCCGATGCCGGTCACAACCTCAGCGATGTGTTTGGCCTGATCCTGGCGTGGGTCGGGTTCCGCCTGTCACGCATCCCGCCGTCGGACCGTTTCACTTATGGACTGGGCAGTTCGACGATCCTGGCAGCTACGATCAACGGGGCCATTTTGCTGGTCGCAGTGGGAGCAATCATCTGGGAGGCCGTTGGCCGTTTTCGTTCACCGGTCGAGGTCCAGACCGGAGGCGTGATGATCGTGGCAGCAATTGGGGTGGTCATTAACACGGCGACTGCCTTGCTGTTTCATCGCGGACGCCATCACGACCTGAACATTCGCGGAGCATGGCTGCACATGATGGCCGACGCTGCAATCTCACTGGGCGTCATCATCGCCGCCTTGATGATTCAATGGACCAGCTGGCACTGGATCGATCCGCTGGTCAGCTTGTTAATTGCCGGCATGATCTTTATCAGCACCTGGGGACTGTTGCGTGCGTCGATGCGCCTGTTGTCGCAAGGTGTTCCCGAAGGAATTGACGTAAACCAGATTCGCGACTGCTTGCTGGAGATGCCTGGCGTCACAGCCGTGCACGATCTGCATGTATGGGCTCTCAGCACCACCATCACCGCCATGACAGCCCATTTGGTCAAACCGGACGTGGCCAACGACGACGAATTGCTATCAAGGATTGCCGATGAGATGTTGCATCGGTTTTCTATCGAACATTGCACCGTCCAGATCGAGCGAAACGCCTTAAACGCCCGTTGTTCCCTGATTGCCGATGACACGCCCTGACCCGTTGATCCGACATTACCTGGAGGCCGCGTTGGTGTAGGATGACGTGCCTTATGTTCCGCTGTTTTGATGCGGCCCGGTG
>JBPCVB010000566.1:0-2713 GCA_051010855.1 Pirellulaceae bacterium
GAACACCGGCGGTCTGGAATTCCACACACGTCCCCTGGGCCTCGGCCAGCGGTTGCAATTCGTCGATCACCTGGTCGGCAATCGCAGCGGCATCCGCTTCCGCCATATCTGGTCGGGGTGGGTGCGCAAACAGCATCATATCGGCGATCATTTCGTGAGCGCGAAAGGCCTGTTCATTGATCTTGGCCAGCCGCAGGCAACGATCCGGGTCACTCTCGTCCAGCATCAGGGTCTGCGCCCGACTGGCAATATTGGCCAACGGATTGTTGATTTCATGGCTGGCCCCATAAGCCAGTTGTTTCATGCTGGCGAGCTTCTCCTCCTGCAATCGCAACTCAAAGTCCTCGCTCGCGGTAACATCCTGTTGCCGTTCAGCCAACAACGTTTCGATGCCTACGTAGCGAGACTCATCATTTCTTGCGGACAACGAAAGGCAGGCCCAGAAATCATGATCCAGTTGCCAACTTTCCAGCCAACGTTCGACATCGGACACCGATTGCTGCAGCGAATTCGCCAACAGCCGCGTCAGTTTACGACGCATGCGAGCGATATCAAACGAATGTCGGAAATCCGGATCGAACAATCGCAACAGCGTCTTGCGATATTTGCGTTTGCTGACATCTGCAAACGGCTCAGCAATCTGCTCGTTCAATGGCTGCATCTGTATTTCATCCGTGGCAAGAAGTGCCTCGGCAATTTGCTCCAGCAGCATCGATTCATCCAGACTCGCTGGATCTACGCGGGCAAGGCACCAGACCAGCAGCTCAGGACAATCGGCCAACAGTCGCTTTGAACAGGCAAATCGCTGCCCGTCGTCGGCATGCCTGTGAATAGCAAGCCAGGTCAGCGCGTCGCGCTCAGTCACCGGCAATTGAACTTGCCGACCCACCAGGTCGACCGGCGGCAAGAGGTAATTGAAGATCATGGCACCGTTCCGTGGCGACTTCAAAAAAAAACGTACCGCATGTAGCTGCGGTACGTTGGATCATTTGTTCTCGAGTGACGTGGGCGGGCAGATCAGGTACCCGTCGCCAACTTTTCCATGTCCAGCATTTCGCAGCAACGCTCCAGCAGTTTGTCGACTGCGAAAGGCTTGTGCATGAAATCATCGGCGCCCGCGGCGCGAATATCGGCGACCTTGTCTTGTTCGATCATACCCGAAATGCAGATGATCTTGACCGACTCAAGCGTATTGTCGCTGCGGATGCGCTGGCAAACTTCCTTGCCGTTAATATCCGGCAGCATCACGTCCAGTACGACCAGGTCAGGCCGGAATTCGCGGACCTGCATGCCAGCATCGAATCCGTTGTTGGCGGTTTTGATGTCGAACCGGGCATCGCGGGCGAATACATCCGCCATCAACTCAACCAGTTCCTCATCGTCATCCACGATCAGGACCTTGCGTTTTCCGCTTTCCAGAGCGTCGGTGGGAATCCCGTTGTCCTTCATAAATGAATACAACTGATCCCTCGGGATGCGACGGAACCGGCTGCCAGGCACCCGGAATCCCTTGAGCGAACCATTGTCAAAACATCGAATAATAGTTTGTTGGCTAACCTTGCAAATCTTGGCCGCTTCACCGGTGGTGAAAACTGTTTTTGAGGTCATGAACCATCCTCTCCATAGGGTGTTGATTTGGGCGCGCTGCGAGAATCCATCCGAGTTTCATCAAGTTCTCAAATCTCCGTCGCTACTGCTGCTGCCCAAACCTTGAGTGTTTGTTGTACTTCCTTAACAAACAAAGCTGTGCGTCATACGCAATATCTTTAGATTGCGATGTTGGTCCAATCAGTAACTTCAACCGCTTCTGCCGAGGTTGCCCTGATTGCCAACTGAGCGAATTATATCGGGGCCCCCAAGTGGGTCAAGATTAATCGAAGCCCGTTAAACCAATACGCGACAACGATTTACAACGTTCAATCGATTTCGTTCATTTTTTCAGAACCGCGCCATTTGCAGCCGAGTTTTCTACAAATTGGCGCTGTCTATGGCCCGACAAGTTGCTAAAGTCGCCGCCCCGCCGCGCGGAAAACGCAGTCATTTAGTCAGATTCCTCAGCCCACCTTTTTGATCGCGATTCGGTTTTCTCATGGAATTCGCTATCCGTGTTCAGCATTTGACGCGAATTGCCCTGTTTATCGCGTTGACCATTGGTTTGGCCGGTTGTGGATCGACCACACAACGTCTCGGAACAGAACAGCTACTGATGTCCGACGCGGTGGACATGTCAATTGCCCAAATTGACTTTCGTCCCCTGCAGACACAACGGGTCTACCTGGATTCCACTTATCTTCAATCCATCAAGGGGATTGGCTTTGTCAACGCGCCTTACATTATCAGCTCCCTGCGTCAGCAATTAACGACTGCCGGCTGTTTGTTGCAGGACAGCCGTGATGACGCAGACATTATTGTCGAAGCCCGTGTGGGTGCATTAGGCACAGATGGCCACGAAATCACTTACGGTTTGCCAAAGAATAACTTGCTCAGTTCCGCGGCCTCGGTATTACCCAACGCCCCCATCCCAGGCGTCGTGCCAGAGATTTCTGCAGCGCGCGTGGAAGCCCAGTCGGGAGTTGCCAAGGTCTACGTGTTTGCCTATGACCGCGCATCACGCCAACCAGTATGGCAGTCTGGATTGGCCAAGGCGGAAAGCACCAGCCGCAATTCGTGGATTTTGGGAGCCGGACCGTTTCAGCGTGGCACCGTACACGAT
>JBPCVB010000567.1:0-3615 GCA_051010855.1 Pirellulaceae bacterium
TTCTTTCCGCTGACGTGTGATTATCGCGAGCGGACCGCTGCCGCCGGGAAGTTTCCTGGCGGATTTATCAAACGCGAAGGTCGTCCCACGACCAAGGAGATTCTCACTTCGCGACTGATCGACCGACCCATTCGGCCGATGTTCGCCGAAGGATTCAAGGATGAAGTCCAGTGCCAGGCCATCGTGCTGTCAAGTGACAAGCAGAATGATGGCGACGTGTTGGCAATGAATGGTGTTTCGACAGCAGTTTATGCTTCCCCCATGCCATTTCCCGAATGTGTGTCCTCGGTTCGCGTGGGTCGGATCGACGGCGAACTGATTGCCTTTCCCACGCATGACGATCTGGAAGAGAGCGATCTGGACATGATCGTTTCCGGAACCGAAAAAGCTGTCACGATGATCGAGGGCTTTGCTCGCGAAATGCCGGAAGCGGATATGCAGGAGGCCATCGAGTTTGCTCATGGTGTCATTCGCGATATCTGTGGCATGCAAAAGGAACTCGCGAAAAAACTCGCCATTCCGCCTGCCGATTTCATACCACCCGAAGACGACGGGCTGTTGACTCAACTGAAGGACCGCTACTGCGACCAGCTGAAGGCTGTTCTGACGAGCGAAGGCACCAAGCACGAACGGGCGGCTGCCGGCCGGGAAATGCGTCAACAGGCGATCGAGGCCATGATTCCCGATCCGAATGCCGACGATGCGATTTCGGTCGGTCGTTTCAAGACGGCCTGGCACGATCTGGAAGAACACATTGTGCGACAGTTGCTGCTGGATGGCATTCGCGCCGATGGACGGCCGCTGGATGCCTTGCGCGAAATCAGCTGCGAGATCGATCTCGTGCCCCGCGTACACGGTTCCGCCCTGTTTCAGCGTGGTGAAACCCAGGCCCTTGTCACGATCACCCTGGGTACCCAGCGTGACGAGCAACGCGTCGATGGCCTAATCGACGAATACTCCAAAAAGTTCATGCTGGATTACAACTTCCCGTCGTTTTCAGTCGGCGAATGTCGTCCCAACCGCGGGCCGGGTCGTCGCGAAATCGGACATGGAGCGCTGGCCGAACGCAGCGTCAAACCGATTTTGCCCGAACCCGACGTGTTCCCCTACACGATTCGTGTGATTTCGGACATTCTTGAATCCAACGGTTCTTCCTCCATGGCCTCGGTTTGTGGAGCCACACTGGGATTGATGGCTGCGGGTGTCAAAATCACCAACCCCGTCGCCGGTATTTCTATCGGACTCGTCAAGGACGATGATCGTCACGTGCTGTTAACCGACATCCTTGGCAGCGAAGATCACTTCGGTGATATGGACTTCAAGATCGCCGGCACTCAAAACGGGATCACGGGAATCCAGCTGGACCTGAAGATCCGCGGCGTCGATTTCGATATCATCGAAAAATCGCTGAAGCAATCACGCGAAGCGAGGATCGAGATCCTGCGCACGATGCTGACTGCGATCCCGCGTCCCAAGGAAGACATTTCCGAACACGCGCCGCGACTCATTCGCACGCAAATTGATCCGGAAAAAATCGGCATGCTCATTGGCCCGGGTGGCAAGAATATTCGTGCCATTCAGGAAACCACAGAAACCGTCATCGAAGTGGACGACGAGGGTTGGGTAACAATCGCCAGCATGGATGCCGAAATGGCCAAGGATGCACTGTCCCAGATCGAGGCCTGCACCGCGACTGTACAAATCGGCAAGATTTACAACGGTACCGTCAGCAGCATCAAGGACTTTGGCGCTTTCGTCGAAATCCTGCCCGGACGCGATGGCCTGTGCCATATCAGTGAACTTTCCAGCGGCTACATCAGCGACGTCGGCGACGTCTGCCATGTTGGTGATGAGATGCAGGTCCTGGTTATCGATGTCGATGGACAGGATCGCGTCAAACTCAGTCGCAAACGAGCCCTCGAGGAACTCGGCCAGGAAGACGAATTCGCTACGGTTCCGCCGGATGGCGAAGACGACGATTTCCGCGGCGGCGGCGACGATGACCACGATCGTGATCGCGGGTCTCGCCGGCATTCCGGTGGCGGCGGTGGCGGTGGCCGAGGTCGCGGCGGACGCGGCGGCGGTGGCGGTGGACGTGGTCGCAATGGCGGCGGCGGAGGCGGTCGCTCGCGAAGTGGTGGCGGTGGTGGTGGCGGTGGTGGCGGTCGACGCTACGAACGTCGCTAGGTTGACACCAACTCGCAACGCGGTTTTTGAATCGCGGTAAACATATAATCACCATAGCGGCGGAGGATTGTCCTTTGCCGCTTTTTTTCCGTTGCGGTCACAACCATCGCACCACATACGCGACTGGACCGAGACGGTCACAAACTCCCTCCTCCTCGCTACGAGTCCCTTGAATCAGTCCCCCGATCAATTCGAAGAACCTGATCCCTGTGCCGAACTCACGGAACTGGCCGGTTCGCTTGCGCACGAGATCAAGAATCCGCTGTCGGTTATTCGACTGAATGTGGAATTGCTGGAAGAGGATCTGGAAGAGATTCAGTCGCCCGAAGCGCGTCGCGCGCTGAAAAAGATTGGCACCGTCAAACGGCAGTGCACGCGTCTCGAGCATTTGCTCGACGATTTTATGCAGTTCGCGCGGCTCAACCGCCTGACTCTCAAGTCCGGCGACCTGAACGAACAGGTGGAACAGGTCCTGGACTTCTATGGGCCCCAGGCGGTTCGACAGGACGTGGAAATTGTGCGTTACCTCGACGCCGAGTTGCCGCACATCATGCTTGACTCCCGCACTTTGCAGGCGGCGTTGCTGAATCTGGTAAAGAATGCTCTGGAAGCCATGCCTGAGGGCGGCTGCCTGGAAATTCGCACCCGTGTCACACGAAAGGGCATCGCCCTGGATCTTATTGACACTGGTTGTGGAATGGATGACACGACCTTGATGCAAATGTTCGAAAATTTCTATTCCAGCAAGAACAATGGAACCGGACTGGGCCTGCCCACTGCCAAAAAGATCATTGAGGCGCATGGCGGCTTGATTGATGTGCAAAGCGCCATCGATCGCGGAACCAAATTCACACTTCACTTTCCTACTCCTGCACGTATCTGATAACGTCTCGCCCTGCCCTGTGAAACTGATACGCCATATCGAACAGATCGATCATTCGCTGGCTGGTTGCGCGATTACCCTGGGCAATTTTGACGGCGTGCATCGGGGACATGCGCAAATCATCGCTCGGCTGCGGGACTGGGCGATCCGTGTGAACGGTCCGGCAGTGGTTTTTACTTTCGATCCCCACCCGGTACGGCTGCTTCGACCTGAACTGGCGCCGCCGCCACTGACGTGGACCCAGCGCAAGGCAGAACTGCTGGACGAGCTGGGCGTCGATTGCATGATCGCCTGGCCAACCGATCGCAGTCTGTTGGGCCTGACCTATCGTGAATTTTTTCAACAGATCATCCTGGATCAGTTGCAAGTCGCTGCCATCGTGGAAGGTCCTAATTTCTTTTTTGGGCGAAATCGGGAAGGCGATACCGGCAAACTGGCTGAACTGTGCGAAGAATCCGGCATCGCTTGTGAAATCGTCCAACCCACGGTGCTGGCTGATGAGTTGATTTCCAGCACGCGAATTCGCAGGTTGGTCAGCGAAGGCA
>JBPCVB010000568.1:0-3236 GCA_051010855.1 Pirellulaceae bacterium
GCGTGATGGCAAACAAGAACCGCTTGCTGGTGTTCCGACCTGGCGTTACCTGTCGCCCCGATCAGGCAAGTTCGTTTTTGCAGGACGCGTTAACCATTATCGACGCGTTGCAATCCAGCGGCACGGAAATCGACGTGGATTCCATCCAGCAGCCACGATCCGTACTGGCCGAAGCGGGTCAGATGGGCGGATTGCTGGGCTCACTGGTCAAACGTCGCGTCCAAAGTCAGGCGATCGGCAACGATGCCATCACCCGGTTTCTGCAGCAACCCGTACCTCGCCAAATCCCCCGCCCTCTGCGAAATCAGGTCAAAGGCGACCCGTTCCTGGTTTTCATGGGTCTGGGCTTCGGATTCGGCGGACTCGTCGGTTCCATCATCGCCCTGTCAGTGGATGCAGACCTGGGCGAAAAACTTGGGTTCTTTGCGTTGGCAGGAGCGTGTTTTCTGGTTGGTGGCCTGATCCTGTTCCTGGTGAAGTTCTTCGAACGCCGCAGAATGAAACTGCTCACACATGGGACCTTGCGCGACGCAATCGTCTTCAGCGTAACGCCAACTGCTTTTGTCAACGGCAACCAGCGTGTGTTCGAAGCTAAATTCAGAATCACGGATGAAGCCGAGCAGGAATGTAGCGCACGGATTCAGGGCCTGACCGTCAATGCTGCCAAAGTGCTTGCCGAAACGGGCGAGCCGACTCGCGTGTTGCAGGACAGCAAAAATCCAAACCGGTTTTTGCTGATCGATTGCCACGCGATCGAGTAAGCGGCTAGTCCTGGGCGATCTGTTCGCAAAGTTCCCTGATCTCTTCGATAATCCGTTCCGGATCTTTCAACCAATCCGTAGCCAGCATGGCGTAGGTGTTCCAGCCAAAGATCTTCAGCAATCGCGGACGGAACAGCTCACGATCAATCAGTTCCACGTCGCTGGAATAGTAATCACCGTGATCGACGAGAATCCCGAGCCGGTATTGCGTGTCTCCGGCCTTGCGCACACCAAGGTCGCAGCGAAAGTCCGAATGCCCAATATCAAAATCTACCTGCAATTCATGGGCGGCCAGACGATCGGCAATTTGCTGCAGGAAAGGCGACACGGGTTTTTGTTCCTGTTTTTGTATATCAATCCAGGGCGCCAGACTCCGCAACACGGTGGTCGCCGTTGTAACGTCCCCGCCCGAAATCGCTTCTGCATAACGCAAGTAGTTACGAAGGCAGTTGGCACCGACGTTGTATTCATTGGTGATCCGCGAATACTTGATCGAACTGATCACAGCCATGTGATGCTTTGCGCGGGAGAACGCCACGTTCAGTCTTTTTTCGCCGCCGCTTTTGTTGATCGGCCCAAAATTCATGATCATGCGATCGTTGTCATCGGGTCCGTAGCAAATGCTCAGCAGGATGATGTCGCGTTCATCGCCCTGGATGTTTTCCAGGTTTTTCACCAGCAACCCGACGAACTGGCCATCGTCCTCGCGTGTCATCTCAGCTTCCACGAGGGCGCTGAACTCCTCGTCCTGGCGGGCCAGCCGACTGATCGCGTCCTCAATCTCCGATTGTTGGGCTTCCGAAAACGCAATCACACCGATAGTACGTCCGCTTCCTTCTTTCAATAGCTCCCGAATCAGGTGCGCGATGTAGTCGGACTCGGGTGTATTGCGTCGTCGCAGATACAGTCCGTTTTGCATGAAATGGAAACTGATGGGTCGTTGGAACATTGACTGGACGTTTCTGGCCGCCGCGTCCGCGTCCTCGGCCTGCAGCGGAGGGAGCTGGTCACTCAACAATTTCTCTTCCGGGATCGTTAACAAGCGGCCACTGTAAAAGGCCCAGTTGCTGAAGCTGATCAACGCTTCATCACGGCTGCGATAATGCCAGCCCAGCATCGTTGAAGGCAGATTGCGGGCTGCATGATTCAACAGACTGTTGCTCTCCAGGTCGTAGGTGACCATTTCGCCCTGGTGCTCAAACTCGATCCCCCCTTCATCTTCATCAGCGCGCGCGGAAAAGAAATCAGTAGGCGGCAGCTGTTGTTCATCGCCCACGACGATCGTCTGATTGGCCCGAAACAGGGAAGGAATGGCCGTTTCCAGCGTGATCTGGCTGGCCTCGTCAAATATCACTACGTCAAAATCCTGCTCACCAAGTGGCAACGTATCGGAGACGCTCAGCGGGCTCATCAACCACACCGGTTTAAGATCACGAACCACAACTCCCGAATCACCGCTAACGAGATCCCGGATCGACTTGTAACGCATCTGCTTTCCAAACTCGTGTTCAAGGACGCGTCGCCCCGCATCCCAGGATTGCTTGAATCTCGACTGTTCAGGCCCCAGTTCCGATGGTGGCAGACTGGTTTGGCGAATGTGATCGAGAAATCGGGCCTGGGTTTGCTGTCGAACATGTTTGGCATTCACATCCATCCAGGCGTTGTGCGCATTTTCCAGTCGCGTAACATGTCGAGCGCGGGCAGGTTGATCGAAGTTCGCGACCTCGCGCTCCTCGCGAGCAATCAACTCCAGCGAATGAGCTGCCGAAGCGATCGCGATTTGTTCGGGCGGCAGGTCCATGCGTTGCAAGGCTACACGCACCTCCTCCGGCACATGGCTCAACTGCTCGAGGCAGCTGAGATAGTCGGGCAGCAAATCCAGCGAATCAGCGATCGTCGCCAATTCACACTGCAGTTCCGGCAACGCCATGGTTTCCCAGATTTCCAGAAACTCGTCGAGCGTCGAACGCAGTTTGCGAAAGTCGGGATCCAGCTCCGCAATTTGCTGAACCAGTTGTGTTCCCTGCTCGCTGGTCACCAAGATGCCGTGAATTTCCGTCAGCCATTCAGGAAATTCCTGTGACACTCGGCGAGTTTCCTCGATCAAATCAAGTTGCCGGTTGACATCGCCCGACAATCCGTATTCTTGTGCAATTTGCTGCCGCTGCTTGTCCACGGCAGCAACCGCAGTGTACTCGTCGCGTAACGCCGTCAGCACGGAGACCCACGTCGGTTTAACGGGATGAGAGGCAAAATCGTAGCTGCGCTTCATCACCTTGCGCAGTCGCCACCAGCTGGGAAAGAAAATCGGAGCCCATTTTCGCGACAGGGCGTTGGCAGCATCAATCGCGGGCTGCACGTCGCGCTCCGCCAGCTTGTCCTTCCATGCCGAATTGGCTTGCACAGCAGTTTGCCATTGCGATTCCAATTGTTGAAGCATTCCAAGTTCCTGCTCCAGCCGCCCGGAATCTTCGC
>JBPCVB010000569.1:0-4780 GCA_051010855.1 Pirellulaceae bacterium
CGAGTCAGGAAGTACACAATCACACTACTGCAGGTGGCAAAGGCGACCAGTAGCCCAAGCTGGGGCAGTGAAATGCGGTTGAGTTCCGGTACGGGCAAAAAAGACGGACGCAATTCCAGTCCATCAACAGGCATGTGATTAATAATCAACCCGGCAAAACACACAATCGATAACAGATTCAGGCCCCATGCCCAGTTACGGTTCAACAGCACGGCGCTGAGGCACAGGTTGACGAAAAAAAACAGGCAAAAGGGGTTGTTGGGGCCGCCAGAGACATACAGCAACGTCGTCAATGACAGCATGTCCATGGTCATCACCAGACCCAACACCTGATTGCCGGCTTCCGGCGTCATTTCATTGCTGTCGGCCGGATGCCGGGCAAACCAGTAGATCAGCACGACGTTGGAAATCACGGTCAGACCGATGACCACAAACATCGGCCACAGCACCAGATCAATGCCCAGCAACAGCGCCGCCGCGACGATGGTCAGCAACTGCCCGACCACGGCCACCCAGCGCAACTTGAGCAGCCAGCCGATGTTGACCGAAAATCTCTGGGGTGAGCCGGGCACAGATCGTTAATCCAGGGGAATCAAAGGCGGTTGGCACTTTGCCACTGGTTCAATAATACCAACACCGATCGGATACGTTCAGTTCCGAATGCCGCGGTTTGACTGGTCGAGTTGCCAAAGCCGTTTACAATAGGTTGATCGCTGTCCGAGAATGTCACTTGCTTCGCCCTCAAGACAATCCTCCAAAATGTCCAGCAGCCATCCACCGGCAATGACGAATTCACCTGTCCATAGCAAGGAGTCGACTGTCAGGGCGGCGGCACCCGTTTTGACGCGTCAGGGGCTGATCTGGTTGTTGACTGTCATGTGCCTGGTGCCCCTGGTGACGCTGATTGTGTTGCAACTGACAATGCCACCGGTTCGTCCTGGTAGTCTGGCGGCAACGGTGAAACTGCTGTCTGTACCACCACGCAGCTACTACGAAACGCCGCTGGCAGAACGGATTGAGTTCCCCGATGCCTCAATCGAAATCACCAATACAGGTGAAAATCCCTGGACGCACATTAACGTGCGTATCAACAACGGGCATTATCAGATATACGAATACGAGGTGCCGTTGGAGCCCGGACAGTCGCGAAGTTTCTTGCTGGACCGCTTTGTCAATCGTTCGGGGGCAGTCTTTAGACCGGGCATTGTGCGCCCCCACAACGTCGAAATCTACGCTCGCCTGCCCGACCGCAGTCGTGGTACTTTCGAGCAGGAACTGGAATGATCCGCTTCCAGGACCCGTCGTGGCCGGGATGGCGGATTTCGTGATGCACCCCGCTGGGGAAAGGCCCACCCCGGTGCAAACCATCGATCTGGCGTCGTTTTTTTGCAGCGAGCCAAAAAATCTCGTTCCCCCTCGCTGTGGGAAGCACTTATAATTTGATACCTCCCCGCCAGTGATCCGGAATTCCGATAATCGATTGGCATGACAAAAATTCTCGTTGTCGACGACAACCCGCTGGATCGCACATTGATGTCCGCGTTGCTGGGGCGCATGCAGGACTGGACAGTTGAAACCGTCAATGATGGCCAACAGGCGATGGAGCGATTGGGCCAGCAAGACATCGATATCGTTGTCACCGATTTGCAAATGCCCAACATGGACGGTCTGGCGCTGGTCAAGAATGTTCGCACTTCTTTCAATCGTGTGCCTGTCGTTCTGGTAACCGCCTTTGGCAGCGAACGGGAATCGATTGCCGCCCTGCGAGCCGGCGCAGCCAATTTTTCCCACAAGTCCCGTTTGCAACGTGACCTGGTGCCGACTGTCCGCAATGTGCTGGAATGGTCTGCGTCCATCCGTCGGATCGACGAGGAGCGGGATCGTGACCGACCACGTGATTTGCAGATCGCGTTTGTGCTGGACAACAACGTATCGCAAATCCGCAACCTGATTGAAACCTTTGACGGTCATCTGCCGCCGTGGGCTAAAGGCGAGCGATTGCGGATCTCCATGGCACTGGAAGAGGCGCTAACCAACGCCATCTGCCACGGAAATCTGGAAGTCGATTCCAGGTTGAAGGACCAGGAGGATATTTGTGCGTTTGAAAACCTCGTTACCGAACGTCAGGATTGCGAACCGTTTTGTCAGCGTCGAGTTCGCGTCAAGGCAGAATTTTCTCCCGAGCAAATTGTCTTTCAAATCAACGACGAGGGTCCCGGTTTCGACGTATCGTCTTTGCCCGATCCGACCGCTCCGGAAAATATCATGAAACCCAGCGGTCGCGGCTTGCTGCTGATTCGCACGTTTATGGACGAAGTATCCCATAACGAAACGGGTAACCGAATCACCCTGGTCAAACGTCGTCCCGATGAAACGGAAGCGTTCGAGGCGGAAACGGTTACAGGTAGTACAACAGAAGACACAGGCCAAGGATAACGGTGGCCCACACGGCCATGGCACCGGTCGTCCAGGTGCGTCCTATCGCACCCTGTTCGCTGAATGAGTCTTTCATCGACTCGTTCGCTCCCTGGAGGAATCGCCGCACGCCGTTACGTACCCAGCGATCCGTTGTCGCGATAGCCTGACCCACGGGCCGAATGATGGCAGGCAACAGCCGCCGATAGACCCAGTCGCTATCCAGATTCGTCGAAGCCATTTCTTCCGGATAGACGCCCGTTTTTATCAACACGACAAAAGCAAGTGCCGCGAATAACAGCAATTGAAACTGTGTGACCACATGAGTCACCGTGTAGGGTTCGTAATGCACGTCATAGGGCAGGATGTTGTACAGGTACTGATAGCCAATACCCAGTCCGATACACATTGCCGAGGCCAGTCCCATGGCCAGCAACATGTTCCAGGGCGCTTCCTTGACCCGTCTTCCCGAATCGTGGGCAAAGAAAGCAAAGAACGGGATCTTGATCCCCGAGTGCTCCATCACACCGGCGGAGGCAACCAGTAACAGAACCCAAACCACCAGCATGTGTTCTTCGGCCGCGGCAGTGATAATCATGGACTTGCTGATAAATCCGCTGAGTAGCGGAAAACCCGCAATCGATCCCGCACCGATGATGCAGAAGATCGTGGTCAGTGGCATGGACTTGTGCAGCCCACCGAGTTCGGTGGCTTTGCAGGTGCCTGTTCGAAACAACACGGCGCCCATCGACATGAACAACAGGGCCTTGTAGATGATATGGCAAAAGGCGTGAGCCACGGTGCCGTTGATCGCCAATTCCGTACCGATCCCGATTCCTACCACCATAAAACCGAGCTGGTTGTTAAGGCTGTAGGCCAGCACTTTGCGCAGATCATTTTCGATTACGGCAAACAGAATCGGGAACAGTGTCATGGTGACGCCGATCCAGATCAGGATCTCGGTCCCGGCAAAACCGCGTGCCAGCGAGTAAACGGCCAGTTTGGTGGTAAAGGCGCTAAGAAAAACCGTGCCCGTTACCGTGGCCTTGGGATACGAATCCTGCAGCCAGTTGTGCATCAACGGGAAGGCACACTTGATCCCGAATGCGAGAAAGATCAGCAGCACACCGGTGCTCATTTGCTGCTTCTCCGGATCGACCAGCCTGACGAAGGCCAGCGACCCGGTATCGACATAATGCAGAATCGCACCGGACAACAGCAATACGCCTGAGCCCACCTGAATAATCAGGTAACGCATGCCCGCGCGATACGCCGGTTCATTGCGACTGGCCCAGATCAGGAAGACTGAAGAAATCGCGGTCAATTCCCAAAACACAAACAGTGTGATCAGGTCACCGGCGCAGCAAGCCGCAATCGCGCCGCCGGCGTACAGCATTCCGGTCACATGCTGGATCGTATCGCGCACGTGTAGCGCATAAATCGAGGAGACGATCGCAGCGATATGGAAGACCAGGGCAAAACAACGGCTTAACGTATCGATCCGTACTGTCGTCAACGTGACGTCAAACAGTTCAATCGTTCCATAAGTGCCATCGGGCACCAGCAGAAACACCACGGCGCTGGTCAGGGACAACAGCAGGGCCATCCAGGCCTGCAGCACTCGCGGCAAAAAGGGAATGATCAGTGCGCCGGCGATCATGATCAATCCCGGCGGAAGATTATTGATCATAGTAATCCTCCCGACGCTTGATCAGCAGACGCAGTCCCTTGCCCATAAACACGACCGTAATAAAGGCAACAAAACCCACGATGGCATGAAGCCCAAAGACCTTTTCGAGGTCAAAATGCGGATGCGGATTCGTATAGAAGAACTCAGCCAGAACCAGACCTGTGCAAACCACGACCAGCGCCATAATGATCAACCGGACGTTCCCCGGATTCTCAAACCAGCTGGTGCGGTCGTCTGTATTGTCGTTAGGTGTCTCGCTCATGCGTGTTTAGCGGGTTACCTGGGTAATGGGTACGAGCCAGTCATAGATTTCCGGGGCCACAAAAAACAGCACGATACTGCCGATCGCAGTCAAACACAGCGGCACGACACACATCAAGGGTGCTTCGTGTCCCGATACTTCGCTGCCATCTTTGGGTTTCATAAATCCCCGAATCGGGATCGGTATCAGGTAGGCGATGTTCAACAGCGAACTGATCATCAGCGCCGCCATCAACACGACTTGTCCCGATTCAACGGTTCCCAGGGCCAGAAACCACTTGCTCCAAGCACCACCACCGGGTGGAAGACCGATGATGCTGATAGAGGCGATAAAAAACGCGCCAAAGGTCAGGGGCATAACGCGTCCCAGGCCCTGCATGTCACTGATCTCGGTTTTGTGTGCGGCCACATAGA
>JBPCVB010000570.1:0-3887 GCA_051010855.1 Pirellulaceae bacterium
TTGATGATCTCAATCCACGGGGCGTACCGCTGCGTGAGCTATATGCCGATGATCCCGGTCGAGGGGCCCGGGAATGGGCCGAGCTGCGCAAGGAAGTGCTGGAAGCCGAAGGCCATTCCGATGTTGCCGTCGAACTGATTACCGTACCACGCACCACCATTTATGCCTTGTCCGGTGCAGGCGGGATTCACGCAATCGACGCGGAAACCGGCGAAACACGCTGGACTGCCGGTGTGGGCGAGCCATTTCAGCCGACGTTCGGCCTGGCGGCAAACAACAACCGGGTGATTGCCGTACGCGGTTCCAAGGTACATTGCCTGGATGCCCGTGACGGTCGCAAACTGTGGCAGCGGACAACCAAATACGCTCCTGGTGGCGGGGTGGCGATTTCCGACCACTTTGCCTACGTGACCTCGATCGAAGGTCACCTGCAAATGTTCCCGCTTAACTCCACTGGTTTGCCAGAGCGATTCTTTGCTTCCAGTGGCCCGGCCACCTACGACCCGACGGTTACGTCCGAAACGGTCTCCTGGTCAACGCGGCGCGGCTATTACAACGTTTCCCGCAGCCAGGTCGCTTCGTTGATGTATCGCTTGCAAACCGACGATGAGTTCATGGCACCGGGAGCCAGCGTGGGCGACTATCTGGTCGCGAATTCCACCACTGGCAAGGTGTACGCGATCGATGAAATGCGTGGCAGTCTCGTGTGGGACTATGCGGTGGGCGAACGACTCGACAAAAAGCCGATTGCCATTGGCAACAATACGCTGCTGGTGATTACGGCCAACAACAACCTGGTTGCGCTGGACAACACGACCGGCCAGGTAGCGAACGGCTGGCCCAAACAGGTTGGCAACGTTGCGGAGTACGTCGGGGCCAGCCAGAACGTGTTGTATTTCCTGAATTCGTCGGGGCAGCTTGTTGGATTGCGACGCGATTCGGGAAGCCTGGTCGCTTCTACCCCGATCGGGGAGCGCACCCCATTGGCCAATGCACACACCGATCGCCTGTATTTGACGGATGCAGCGGGATCGCTGATCTGCATGCGGGAATTGGCCAACTTCAATCCGGTCGTTCACGGCGACGATTTCGTACTTGGCGGTACTGCTGAGGAAGCAACTCCGCAAACCGAAGAACCAGTCAAACCGGCCGAGACAACGGATCCCTTTGGCGATCCGATCGTTCCGACCGATCCGAACGATCCCTTTGGCGACCCCGCTCCATCGGGTGAATCGGGTGACATGCAGCCAGGTGAGCCGTCCGGCCAGGGCAACGATCCCTTTGGAGACGACCAAAACACGTCCGGCGATGACAACAAGCCCGAAGATCCGTTTGGCGAGGGGGGCGACGGCTAACAGGTCCTCGTCCAAAGAAACCAATCAGCGACGTGTCCGGCACGTCGCTTTTTTGTGCGCTGCAAGAGTTCATTCGCACCGCAGGCCCACCACCTTGACCCTCCCGATTCCGCGCTTACAACTGACACGCTGCATTGACTTTCTTTTCCCCGGAGACCTTCTCCTGTGAGCGAATCATCCAGTGATTCAGTGACTCGGGCCATCATCAGCGTTAGCGACAAGTCGGGTTTGACAGAATTTGCCGCCGCGTTGGTGGAACACGGTGTGGAGATTTTCAGCACTGGTGGCACAGCGCGACATCTGGCCGACGCCGGTTTGCCGGTTCGTGACATTGCCGAGTACACCGGATTCCCCGAGATGATGGATGGCCGGGTAAAAACGTTGCATCCAAAGATCTTCGGCGGGATTCTGTGCCGCCGTGATCTGGCTGAGGATATGGAATCAACAGCGGCGCACGACATGGTGCCTTTTGACCTGGTGGTCGTGAATCTATATCCCTTCGCCAAAACGATTGCCCGGGAGGACTGCGATCGGACGATGGCCATCGAAAATATCGATATCGGAGGGCCGAGTCTCGTCCGCGCAGCAGCCAAAAACAGTGCCTGGGTCACTATTGCAACGTCACCGGACCAGTATCCTGCCATTGTTGAGGAATTGGGCCGGGATGGTTGTACGAGTCAGGACTTGCGGGATCGGTTGATGGCTGAAGCGTTTGCCCATACAGCCGCCTACGACCGGATGATTGCCGGGTACTTTGCCCGGTCCGAACCTGCAGCCAACGGTGACTCCGTGTTGCCTGACGAGATGAACCTGAAATTGTCCCGCAGCATGAACCTGAGGTACGGCGAGAATAGCCATCAGGCCGCAGCGCTTTATGCCCTGAACAGCGACACAGGGGCCAGTCTGGCAACGGCAAGGCAACTGCACGGCAAGGCACTGTCATTCAACAACTTGCTGGATATCAACAGCGGGATGACGATGGCCAGTAGTTTCGCCGAACCGGCCTGCATTGTGATCAAACACAATAATCCGTGCGGAGCGGCGACCGGCAATGATCTGGCCAACGTCTTCCAGCGTGCCTTTGCCGGTGATCCGGTCAGCGCCTTTGGGTCGATTGTGGCGACCAATCGCGAAGTCGACGAAACGACTGCGGATTTTCTTGCTACGGGCAACTTTTTTGTCGAGTCCATTGTGGCTCCCGGTTTTTCAACTTCAGCTGTCGAGATATTGACGATCAAACCGAAATGGAAAAAGAACGTCAGGCTGGTCGTCTGTGACCTGGTCGACGCGGACTCGCCGCGACTGGATATGCGACGAGTGCATGGCGGCTTTCTGATTCAACAGGCCGACGATCTGCTTGTCGAATCATCGAATTGGAGGAATGCCACCGAGCTGGAAATATCAGACGAGTTGATTGGGGAACTGGCATTTGCCTGGAATATGGTGCGATTCGTCAAATCCAATGCGATTGTGCTGGGGCAGCAACGAGCGTTGTGTGGCGTCGGTGCAGGACAAATGAGTCGTGTCGACGCGGTGCGAATCGCGATCAACAAGGCCGGTGACCGGGCCCGCGGCAGCGTCCTGGCTTCCGATGCGTTCTTTCCGTTTCCGGACTCCATAGAAATCGCTGCCGAGGCCGGGATCGCAGCGGTGATTCAGCCGGGCGGTTCAGTCAAGGATGACGAGGTAGTCGCAGTCGCGAGCGAGCACGGAATTCCCATGTTGATCACCGGACGACGGCACTTCCTGCACTAGTCATTCCTGCGACAATCCGCGTTATGAAACGGCAAGTCGCCATTACCGGTCCCACGCCAGAATTCCTGCGCTGGTCCATTCGACGGACATGTCCGCTTCGCGAGGACACTGAGCTGGCGTCGGTCGATCAAACCGAGAAACGACTGCGAGCCATTCGCACTGCCGCGGCCGCCCGTCAGGCCGAATGCATCTACGATGGCATTGCCTGTCGTCGGATCGATGGACAATGGAAGGCGTTTCGCACGGACGAAGTTTTTAGTTTGTGGGGCGGCGAAGACCAGGTGGCAGCCCTGTGTAACACTTGCCCCGCGAACGTCTACAGTGCGGGTGATTTGCTGGCTGGATGTCATGGCTGGTTAACGCCCGTTGGCGACTTGCCATGGTCAGGGCGAATTGAACAGGTCCTGGACGATCGCTTGCGTCATGACATCCGGGAAAACTTTTTGCACACACAACCAGTCTGGTACGGGCTGTGGGCCGACGGCGAGTTGAACAAAGAACAACTACAAGTCGTGCAACAAGTCCTTGTCCAGTGGTCCGCGAATAGTGACGTCGAGTATCAGGAAGTGGCGACCTTGCTGCGGGGCATTGCTGTATGCCTGCAGCATGACCTGCCGTTGGATGTTCAGTTGCTACCTGCTGGCAACAGTGACGGACTGAACTGGACCATTCAGCCGCATTGTGATCGTTGCCTTGCTCCGTTTCGGCAGTTACAGTCCGGGTGCCAGGTGTGTGGAAAGGCGGGGATGGGGCATCCTGCGATAAAGCGCCGCGTGC
>JBPCVB010000571.1:0-5843 GCA_051010855.1 Pirellulaceae bacterium
ATGGCGGCATTGGTGCGACCTCGCAGTTACTGGTGCAGGGCGTGCCGCTGTTGCAACTGCCTATTCATGGCGAGCAGATCATGAATGCCGAACGAACCGAGGCTTTGGGAGCAGGAATCAAGGCGGATATCAACTGCCTCGATTCCATAGCGAATGCCCTGACACGCATTATCGCCGATCAATCGTTCGCAATCGCGGCGCAAAAATTCGCCGACAAATACGCAGGCTTTGACAGGCACGTTCAACTCAACATGCTGGTTGAGCGACTGGGATTGCTGGAGCGCTGCCCAAACGACAGCTCTACTCGTCAGGGTACAGGCGATGCTGGCGAAGCTCCTGCTCGGCAGTCAGCATGAGAAAGATGGCGATAATCGTCAGAGGATAAAACTTGTAAACCAGCCCCACGATGGCGGCAACCAAAGAAACGACCTGGCCCATTCGTGCAGCTATTTCAGTAGCCCGCGACCCGTTCATCCGCATGGCAAGTACGGCGCGCAGCACACGCCCGCCGTCCATTGGAAATATGGGCAACAGGTTGAGGACACACAGGGCAACCTGAATCCAGAGTAGTGTTAGCAACAAGTCGCCACGAAAAGTGGCGGGTTCGGTAGCGAAATCGCGACCGGTTGACCAGACGATCAGGCCAAACAAGACCGCCAGGATGCCATTGGCCATGGGACCCGCCAGTGCGACCAGTACTTCGTCGCGAGGCGAATCAGGGGCGTGGGCAAGTCGGGCTAATCCGCAAATGGGCGTGATCATGATGTCGACGATTGGAATACCCAGTCGCCTGGCGGCCAATGCATGACCCAGCTCGTGCCACAGAACGCTGGCCAGAATGACCAGCATCAACACAATCCACAAACCGGTGACTTGCCACGAATCGCCCTGGGTCACCGAAAGCAGAATGACCAGCAACGGCAAAAGAAAGAAGGACCAGTGCAACAGGATGTCGATGCCAAACGCCTTGCCGAGTTGCAAATTTGGACCGAACTTCATGTCAACATTCTAGCCACATCCCTGTTCAGGTTGCTGGCCAAAACCCGGCCACTCGTTCGACCATCCAAAACGCAGCAATTCCGCCAATCGCATAGGCAGGAACGTTAACTATCCATGTAGGGAACTCGGTTTGGAATTGGGACAAGACCCATCGCGCACCTAAATACATCGCCAACATGGCGGCGACGAACAGCAATTGACCCGCTTCGACGCCCAGGTTGAACGTCAGCAAAGCCATCGGAATTGACGTCTGCGGCAAGCCCACTTCGCTGAGCGCGCCTGCAAACCCCAATCCGTGCAATAGACCAAATGTAAAGGCCACGACCCACGGCCAACGCTCGGTCAGACCCGGTTTGCCATGTTGACCGCGAACGATTTCGGCTGCCACAAACACAATGCTGAGGGCAATGATAGCTTCCACAGGTGGTCCGGGAACATTGACATATCCCAGTGTCGCCAGGACAAGCGTAATGCTGTGGGCAATCGTAAAGGCAGTGATGGTTTTGACGAGCTTCCACCAGTCGTTGACGATCAGAAGGAGAGCAAGCACGAATAGCAGGTGATCAATGCCAAGCAGAATATGCTCGACGCCAAGGACGAAATAGGTCCAGGCGACCTGCCAGGGCCCGGGGTTGGCCTGAACGACATAGCTTGGACGGTCCGCCGTGAGTCGCTGGGTGATTTCCGATCCGTCCAGTCGCTGCAGACGCAACAAAACATCGGTGTATGTGTTGTCCAGCCCCTCGATCAGGATTGTCGTGCCCGTTAGCCCGCCATCGTGCTTTATCTGCATTTGCTGCACATGGGCGTCGGCGACGAACAGGCTGATCGGGGCGCCGTTAATTCTTACATCGTCAGCGAATCGTACATTGAGACTCAACCGTTCGTTGCTTCCGCGTGCTGGTACCTTCCACAGCACATCGAACGTGCCGGGTTCCGTTTCCGTGATTTCCAGATAACCGGGCCGCATTTCGTGAGCGTGAACGCCTGGTGCGACCATTGCGATGACCCAGAGAAGCATTACCGGGAGGGCGAGGATCCGTCCGAGCCGTTCCGCGGCGCGAAGCTGGCTCTGCAAAAATTCCCCTCTTTGCCAAAGGGGGGTTAGGGGGGTTCCTCGGCTGGAGTCCGGCGTTTCAGGTTGGTTGGAATGAGTTCTCACGGCTGTTTGGGTTTGTCCTGTTCACTGACTGACGAACCCCCCTTGCCCCCCTTTGTAAAAGGGGGGAGTGCGTTGTCTGTCGAGCCCGCCGAGTCCTCAGGCCACTCAACAAAAACTTCATACTCCGCCAGTAACCGGTCCTGCGTTTCCTGTTTGACTTGAATGCGTTTCCAGTTCCGCCATTCACGCTCTACGACGGGTCTGACTTCCTCGAGATCGGGAAGATGGTCTTTGGTGCGGGAATCGATCCGCACCAGGTGCAGACCGAGGCCTGATGTAACAGGGCCATGCCACTGGCCCGTCTCAATTTGATCCAGTTTTGCAGCGAAGCCGCTCCCGAATTGGGCATCCACGTTTTGTCGCGGTACTTGCTCGAATGTCGTTGGCAGCAGACTTGGGTCACCAACCGGTCCGTCTCCGGATCGGAGGATGTCCAGTTGCTGGCGTACATAGGCAACGGCGTCCTCGTGTTTGACGGGATTAAACCAGCTCTGCTCAAACGTGTAGATCGCAGGCAATCGAAACGACTCCGGATGATCGGTGAGATACTGTTTCAACTCTGCATCGGCAGGTTGCAGCAACGCCGTCATTTCGTCGGACATGAATTCGAGTTTCTGCCGCAACCGTCGTCGCACCACGGTGTCGTTTTGATTGATACCCAGGGCGATCGCCTGGCGATAGTAGATTTCCTCAAGCACAAAGTCGTCGATCAATCCCTGCAATTCTTGTCGGGTCGGCGGGCGCTGCCATGTTTTGGCGAAGATGTTGGCCAATTGAGTGATGCGCCCATCGCTGACCGTAATTTGCTGGCGCGATTCTTCAGCTGGTTCCCGGTTGACGATGGCGTACAGCACAAACAGCCCGACACCGATCAGCAGAAAATGAAACAGGGGTTCTTTTAACAGGTTGCGCATTGGTAGATTCCGAATCGAATAAAGGTCAAGTTTGCGGGCGTGAATTAGCTGGCAAGGGTGTCGGCAACGCGTTGAAGACGCTCGGTCGCATCGGTAGCGACTGAGCCAATCGCCTCGTCGGCGCCCATTTTACCTGATTGCATCATTGTCGCTGGATTCATCAGTCGCACCAGGCAACCGTTGCCCTTCTCGGCCGATTCCACCGTCACGTTGCAGGGCAACAGCAATCCGATTTCGGGACGGGAACAGAGCGCTGTATGGGCCAATTGCGGATTGCACGCACCGAGAATCGTGTAGGGGCGAAAACCGGTGCCCAATTTTTCCTCAAACGCCTTGTCGATATCGATGCGTGTCAGGACACCGAAGCCTTCCGTCTTGAGACTTTCGGTAACTCGCTCGATTACCTGCTCGTGCGAACCATCCATGTGTACTTCGAAGCCCAATTCATTGTTCATGTTGGCGGATTCCCATTAATTGTCTGGCGTAAACCAGATCGGTGATGTGTAGGCACGTTCCTGGGTTCTCATTGGCACATCGTTGGACATTTGCACACCGAATCGCAATGCTTCATAAGCCGTCCAACGTGGTGTCGGAATTTCGATCACTCGAGCGTAGTAAAAGGCTCGCAGACCGGGATCAAATTCAGGATCCGACCACACACCAATCAATTCGGGAGCACCGATCGTGTTGGTCCAGGTAGCATTGGCGACGTCAACGGTATCACCCACGGGAGTACGGCAACGTCCGTCGGCCTCGATCGTGCGGTCCCCGGAAACAACGACATCATAGACTCGTTCCTGAGTTTGTCCGCTGGCGTCCAGCCAGCCCTTGATGATCTGAATGCGATCCAGATTGCCACTGTATGCATCCTTCATGGCAGCGACCAGGAAAGTTGGCGCACGTCCGGCTGGATCGCCACGCAGATCGCCACCCATGGGCACACCCTTGTCGTAGCCGACTTCCGCGGGCAGTCTGGTATTGGCATCGGTCTCGGAGAAATCCCAGCCACCAAAAAATCGCACGGTCATGCGGGAGC
The DNA here is from genome assembly GCA_051010855.1 of Pirellulaceae bacterium. GTDB lineage: Bacteria > Planctomycetota > Planctomycetia > Pirellulales > Pirellulaceae > CAJQPP01. Next base: position 4,112 of record JBPCVB010000571.1, read on the forward strand.
CGGTCGTGGCGTAGGTCTCCTTGCGTTTCATCGCATCAAAGATGGCCTCTCGCGTATTTTCGGTGGCCCACACTGCAGCGTAGCCGGACGCCGCCTGCTGCCAGCCATAAACATTCAAATTGGGATCGGGTGCTCCGATTACCAGGTGTTCCCAGCGTTGCGGCTCGGGCTCGACGCCTGAATGCTTGCCAAAAAAGTTGTTCTCCTCGATCGTCGACAGCGCCGTGTGTGCGTCGGTGCTGCCGATCATGCCGAACTTGAAAGGGTTGACGCCGAGGGATGCTTCCAGCCGCAGTCCGGTCTTTAGCGCTTCTCGCGTGTATTCGTATTGCAGCATGTCTTCGGTCTTGAGTTCCGTGCCGTCCAGATTGGAACGGTCCCACGTTTCGTAGTCGGCGAACTCGTCGTTTGGTGAAAGTAACGGGTGCGCTTCGCTATCGCCCTTGATCTGGGTTACTTCGATAAGCGGTTCCATGCTGGCGCGCAAAGCGGCGATTTCGCGATTCAAGGGAGCACCATCAAAGGTTTCCACGGCAAACATGCGACCATTGCTGAGGTTTCCGTTATGCGGAATGGCGAGGACTTCAGCACCGGTATTCGTACGGAATTCGTCCAGGGCCCTCCACAGGTCTTCAGGGTTTTGACTGTCGAACTGCGAAAAAGGAACGGTTTGATTGGCTACGGCAGCGTCGCCGCGAAAAATCACGTTGCGGTGCAGATTGAATCCTCCAATCGCCGTCCATTCATAACCAATCAATGCGGTGAAACGTCCCGGTTCGTTGTACTGGTCGGCCAAAGCGGTATACCGTCGCCACGCGTCGCGGACGAGTTTGTCACTGCGAATCGGTGGATCCGGTTTCGATAACGAAGCAACGATCTCCATTGCGGCAGCAAAGGTTGAATCGCGGTCGCCCGTTTTCAGCATGTCATACCAGCGACGACCCGGTTCCGTGGCGAGAATATCAGGGTCGCCAGCAAGTAACTGTGGCATCAGCCCGTACATTTCTGCGTGATCGCTGACCACGATGAAGTCCAGAGGACGCGATAACTTGACTCGCAGACCATGGGTTGACGTGACCTCTTCACCGCGAGCGAAACGAAACGCCTCCTCCTGTCCCAGCCGGCACATTGTCCCGGCATCAACAGAAATCGCAGTGTGCAGGTGAGTATCACCCCACATGACTTGCGTTGGGAAATTGCGACCGGCATAGGGTGAGAACTGTGTTTGACCAACCGCTTCCGCCACACCGTCGGGAGTCGGCGTATGATCCTGGGCAACAAGTGACCCAGACGCAAACATCATTCCTGCACAAGCCAGCAACATTGTCAGATAACAAGGTGTATTTTTCATGGCTTTATGTCTCTCTTTGGTCCGCCAGATCGGGTTGATTCAATTCCGTTCAAGTTCGCGCAGCTCTGTTTCGTTGATGCCGTGGGCTGCCAAAGCGAGGGACACGGCACGCATCTCTTCGTCGCTGCGCATACCATCGCGAAACCAGGTTCGTTCAATCTCGTCGAGTGCCGTGTGGCCATGCAATTCGATATACGCTGTAGCCCACGCCGCAAGGTTCGTTGAGATGGAAAACTTGACGCAGCTGTGATAGGAATTCTCAATTAGCTTTCGATTATCGGGTGTCGGGTTCTGGGCCAACAAAAGAATCGCCAGGGATCGCCATTCATAATATTCCTGTCGTTGAATAATGGGCTGCAGATCATTCGGATCGACCAGGGG
>JBPCVB010000572.1:0-10444 GCA_051010855.1 Pirellulaceae bacterium
GACGATGGCAGACTTTATTACCCACGCCGAAACGCTCCGTGATGACGGTGCCGACATGATCGATGTGGGATGCGAACCGGGATCGGTGTGGGAGGACGTCGGGATCGCCGTGCGTGAACTGGTTGACCGGGGCATGCGCGTGTCGATCGACAGCTTGCAACCTGCGGAGATTGCACTCGCCGTCGATGCCGGCGCTTCACTTGTGCTCAGTGTCAATTCGTCCAATCGACGGGCAGCGGTGGATTGGGGCTGCGAAGTAATAGCGATTCCCGATACGCCTGCCGACTGGCTGCAGGTCGCTGATACCGTTGAATTCCTGACGGGCAAGGGCGTGGCACTGCGTATCGATCCGATTCTGGAGCCAATCGGATTTGGTTTTGCCGCCAGCCTGTCACGCTATATGGAAGCGCGAAGCATCTGGCCCGACGCCAGTTTCATGATGGGCATTGGCAACCTCAGCGAACTGACCGATGTCGATTCGGCAGGTGTCAATCTAATGTTGCTGGCTATTTGCGAAGAGCTCGGAATCGACAGTGTACTCACAACACAGGTCATTAACTGGGCCCGTTCCAGCGTCCGTGAGTGCGATATTGCCCGGCGTCTTGTCCATATGGCCATCCGGGAAAACATTCCGCCCAAGAATATCGATACCCGGCTGGTTTGCTTGCGTGACGCCAAACTGCAGGAGCGCGAACCCGCTGAGATCAGTGAACTGGCTGGACAGATTCGAGACAACAACTACCGAATTCTTAACGATGATCAGGAAATGCATTTGTTGGGTAGCGGCAGGCATTGGCATGGCATGGATGCGTTCGAGCTGTTTCATGAGCTGATGCAGTCGGAACCGACTAACGTCGACGTGTCCCACGCGTTTTATCTCGGCTATGAGCTGTGCAAGGCGACGATCGCGTTGCAACTTGGTAAAAATTACGAGCAGGATCGAGCTTTGGAATGGGGCCACCTGACTGTGCCCGAAATCAGCCATCGGCGGCTGCGACGTTCGCGTCCGTCATCCAGCAACCAGCAATGACCGTGAATCGAAGTCCCCGCACGTCAGATCATCAGCCCACCGGCCTGGCACCGGCACCGGTCGTAATTCGCTGCGCTACGCCTCCTCATCCGCGAGTCGCAGCGCGGGCCTTTGCGGATTTGCCACATCTGTTGTTGCTGGAAAGCGCAATGCGTCACGAATCGCTGGGGCGCTATTCCTTTCTCACGGCTGATCCAGTGCTCTGGTTTGATCCAGAACAGGAACACCAGGAAATCGGGACCACGTTTGACTGGCTGGATCGACAGCTGGCCAGTTTTACTGTGGAATCGCACGTTGATTTGCCACCCTTTCAGGGCGGAGTCGCTGGCCTGTTTGGATACGAGTTTAATGCTGCGATCGAACAAATTCGGGCGACCCGTTCCGACACGCCTGCGGTCGCACTCGGTGTATACGATGTTGTCATCGCCTGGGACCACCAGCAAGATGCCTGCTGGATCATTTCCCAGGGTTTTCCCGAACGGGATGCGGCTCGCAGAATGAAGCAGGCGGATGAGCGGGCGCGAGAGTTTGTCCAAAGGATTGAAAGCGTTCAATCTGCGCCTGTTGAAACGCGTCGCCAGGCGGCAACCACGATCAATCGAGATGAACTGGCCAGCAATTTCACTCGTGACCAATACCTGCAAACGATCAAACAAGCGCTCGACTACATTCACGCCGGCGATGTTTTTCAGGTCAACATCGCCCAGCAACTGACTCATCCTGCGACCGCAGGTTCACTGGAATTGTACGCCGCGCTGGCCGCTTGTAATCCGGCAACTTTTGCAGGCTATCTCGATGTCGGAGATTCGCAGGTGATCAGTGCTTCACCCGAACGGCTGCTGGCGGTTCGCGGGCGTCACGTGGAAACGCGGCCGATCAAGGGTACACGACGCCGCACGCTGCGCCCGGAAGTCGATTTGGCTGTCGGCAGTCAGTTGAAAAGCAGCCCCAAGGATCGGGCCGAGAATGTGATGATCGTGGACCTGATGCGCAATGACCTGTCGCGAATCTGCGCGGATGATTCGGTGTGCGTGAGTCAGTTTGTCGAACTGGAAAGTTACGCATCGGTATTGCATCTGGTTTCGGCCGTGGAAGGAGAGCTACGCGATGACGTCACGCCTTCGAACCTGCTGCGTGCGGTATTTCCCGGCGGTTCAATCACCGGCGCTCCCAAGGTCCGGGCCATGGAAATCATTGCTGACCTGGAGCCCACGCCACGCGGGGCCTACTGCGGTTCGCTGGGGTACTTTGGATTTGATGGTTCAATCGACTTCAACATCCTGATTCGCACGATCACTGCGCAGCACGAAAAGTGGCATATTCCAGTAGGTGGCGGGATTGTCGCCGACAGTGATCCCGTTACAGAGTACGAGGAGACGTGGACCAAGGCGTTCGGGATGTTACAGGCGCTTGAGCAACTGGTTGCCTGCCAAAATACCGGGAGTGACACCAGACCATGATCCTGCTCATCGACAATTACGACAGCTTTGCCCACAACCTTGCGAGGTATCTGCGCGAACTCGACCAGCAGGTAACCGTCGTACGCAACGACCGTACCACGATTGACGAGATCAAAACTCTTGGTCCTCAGGCGATCGTCATGTCACCTGGTCCCTGTACGCCTGATGATGCGGGGATTTGCCTTGAAGTGGTGCGCGAATTGTCGGACAAGATTCCAATGCTTGGCGTTTGCCTTGGTCACCAGGCTATCTGCCAGGTCTTTGGCGGATCGATTGTGCAGGTGCCGCCGGTACACGGACAATCCACGCTCGTTCAACACAACCAGCAATCATTATTTGGTGACATCCCCTCACCGATAATTGCCGGCCGGTATCATTCGCTGGTCGCTGATGCCGACACCGTCGCGGCGCCACTGGACATCATTGCCTGGACGGATGACGGAACCTTGATGGGTGTGGCTCATCAGTCTTTGCCGGTGTTTGGTGTCCAGTTTCACCCCGAATCCGTTTTGACACTTGGCGGATATCAATTGCTGGCCAACTTCCTGAAGCTTGCCGGCATCCCTGTCTCGTCAACGCTGGTCGAATCGGCTACCTCACGGCTGGCAAGCCAGGTCACACCGCAGGCCATCCCGGCGAATCATTCTCAACGTGCACTCAGCCCGCACCCATGGTAATGATTCTGGAAGGCATTGTGACAACACGAAACCCGGACGGTTCCACCAACGTGGCACCCATGGGACCGCATTGCCTTGACACGCAACTGGAACAGTTTGAACTGCGACCGTTCCAGACGTCGACGACCTTCACCAATCTCCAAAACACCCGTGAGGGGATTCTGCACATTACCGATGATGTGCTTTTGTTTGCTCACGCCGCCCTGGATTCGTTACCGGACTCGATTCAGCTGGCGCCGGGTGAATGTGTCGCTTGCGACTACCTGGCGGATGCCTGCCGGGTCCTTGAGTTCACGTGCCATCACATCGACACGTCGCATGAAAGGGCGGTCGTACATTGCCGAACGGTGTGCCACAGTCGAATTCGGGATTTTTTTGGCTTTAATCGCGCGAAGCATGCCGTGATCGAAGCCAGCATCCTGGCCACGCGGCTGGATTTTCTGCCGGCCTCGGTCGTCCGGGAAAAATTTGTGGATCTCCGCAACATCGTGTCCAAAACGGGAGGCGAACGGGAGATAAGGGCCTTCCAGTTCCTGCTCGACTACGTCAATTCGTCTTCAGAGACGGCAGCCACACGGCACGGTTCCGCATGACTGCAGTACCCCGGACCAACGCGATTGAGGTCACCACAGGCAGCCGACTGCATTTTGGTCTGACGAGGGTTGCTCCGGATCCGGCAGGAAATTTCGGCGGAATTGGCGTGATGATTGAACAGCCGGCGACCCGGCTGCGTATCGCACCGGCGGAGTCATTGAAGTTTTCGGGGTCGGAGCGGGTTGAGGCGTACGCACGCCAGTGGGCCGAATTCCGCAGACTGCCTCTGGAGCGGGTTCACATTGAGCTGGCGGAATCTCCGCCGGCTCATTCGGGATTTGGCAGCGGTACGCAACTGGCGCATGTAACAGCGACTGCCTTGTCAGAATATTTTGAATCGACTCGTCCAGAATCGGATGTGGTCGCGTCGCAGTTGAATCGGGGACAACGATCAATGATCGGCAGCTTTGGATTTGCGCACGGAGGATTAATTGTGGATGACGTCCGTCGCGCCGACACAACACCGTGCTTACGAAAACACCTGGAGATGCCGAGCGACTGGACGGCCGTGCTTGTACTCGATTCGCATGCAAGGAAGACATTTGGTCAGCGGGAACGCAGCGCGTTTGACAAACTCAACAATGACGCCGACAAAGCACAACGACTCGAAAACCTGATTCGAATTGCCATCCTGCCGGCTGTGAAAAAACGCAACTTTGAAGCGTTTTCGCTCGCAATCGAGGAATACGGAAAACTTTCAGGCGATTATTATGCGGCGGTCCAGGGCGGTACGTATAATGGTCCGGTGATTACGGAGATTGTCAGCACAATTCGACGCCTGGGCGGAACAGGTGTTGGACAATCCTCGTGGGGACCAGTCGTTTTTTCCTGGTGTCCCGACAAGCCCTCCGCTGAAAGTTTTACAACTCGGTTGCGAAGTGTAATGGGGCCAGCAGTTGAAATCTGGCTGTCCCCCGTCCGCAATCAACCCGCCCTGGTCCAGTCAACCGCACTGGCCCCAACTGAAGCAAGATAGACCGCATGGCAAAACTGGGCGTAAATATCGATCACGTCGCCACTGTGCGGCAAGCCCGTCAAACCAACGAACCAGACCCGGTATGGGCTGCTGCGTTGGCACAACTGGGTGGCGCGGATTGCATTACAGTGCACTTGCGAGAAGATCGACGTCACATACAGGATCGCGATGTTCAGGTGTTGCGGGAAACCGTTTCCTGCAAACTGAATCTGGAATGTGCCGTCATTCCGGAGATGCTCGACATCGCCTGCCAGGTTCGTCCCGATCAGGTCTGTCTGGTTCCCGAGCGGCGTGAGGAAATTACGACCGAAGGCGGACTGGATGTCGTCGGCAACGAAGGAAAAATCAAACAGGCTATTGAGCAACTGCGAACGGCCGGAATACGCATCAGCCTGTTCATCGATCCTCGGGCCGACCAGATCAACGCCGCAGCCCAGGTAGGTGCTCATGCCATCGAGATTCATACAGGCAGTTATGCCAACGCCGCCGGCGAAAACCAGGACAAGGAGTTGTCCAAGATCTCCCTGGCCGCCGAACACGGCACCAAGGCCGAGCTCGAGGTGCATGCCGGACACGGACTGACCTATAGAAACGTCCGACCGGTCGCCATGGTCCCGGGCATCAGCGAACTCAACATCGGCCACAGCATCGTTTCTCGAGCCATCTTCATCGGCCTGGAAAACGCCGTACGTGAAATGAAGCAGATCGTTGGCGACCATTGCTAACGAGATACTTCCCGTCAGGCCAGACGTGTTGAACCTTCGTTTTCGATCAATGATCGCAGGGCGCTGGTTGACCGGGCGCGCAGACAGGACGGAACGCCAAAAACTTTTCGCGATACCACGGCAACTTCCTGAAAAGGCAATGCTTGTTGTCCTGATTGCGGCAAGCTGAGTACTCTCGTCCATTCAGGCGGTAACGAACGTAATGATTGCCAGCAGGGCGTCGCGGCCTTGCAAACATGTGATGGCGCACATCGTGGTTTAGCGTATACGTTCGATTGGGCGGGCTCTCATAGTCGCGAGCGCATATGCGTCGCAACTCAAACAACGTGATCATATCTCCGGTTTCAACATACGGAGCCAGCAGTGGATCGTCCGAGTCCAGCACACGCACCAGATGGCGCTGGTATTCGAACCAGTCGCCATCGGGCAAAAACAAATGGTTGTCCAGTTGCCCTTCGGTTCTCAAGTTGCTGAACATCGTGAACGCTGTCGTTGTCTTCAATCCGGCGTAAGGGCAACAACCGTTGAAAAACGTCAGCACTAGTACCAGCCAGCACACGTTGACGCCAAACACAGGCGTCGGGCGACGATTCGAAGTCGCTGAACCGACAATCGTCCGCGACCGCAGGCCACAGTAGTAAGCGGCCAGCCCCGACAAGACGACACATGAGACAAAATGTGGCACAAAGGCGATCGTGTGACACATTCGGATCTTGTCGAATGAGTGATCGATGCTTCGCGGGAAGACGGTCACCAATACGGCGGTGACAGTTACCAGATAGGCCAGCACTAACCACGCTTTGGCCAATCGCTGCGATTGCCCGATTCGCTGGAAAAACCAATCCAGCATCCGGTCCGACGCGAACAAAACCAGCATCGCAAAGATCATCATGGTGAACGTCAGGATGGATGTCGCCCATAACGGATGAATGGACAGCACCATATGAAACGCGACTGCGCAACCGATCCCCGCCAGACGTGTGCGTCGAAACAGTAACAACACCGGAATGACAATCTCCAGCGCAATACTGCCGTAGATCGCGGTTTGCTCGGTCAAGTGGTTTTGGGGCAACCAGGCAAATATTGAAGTGACGCCATCGAACAAGGCAGTGGCACTACTGACCTCGGGATTCAGATAGTCCCAGTTCAGCTTGGCCAATGCCGCGAACAAATAAAGCAGAACCAGCTGCCATCGCGCCACCACCGAAAAGCATTCATAAACCGCCTTGCGATCGACTTGCCATGAACGCTGCCGCAAAGCTTGCTGAACGATGGCCGTCAGCAGGGTGAGATTGACCAGTGCCATAAACAAGATGTGGTTGGGCACAAAGGGCATGATCACCATCGTGCGCGACAGCGATGCAATCAAAAACGCGATGAGCAGCCTGGTCGAGCCCGGACGGAGTATCAAGGCGATAGTAAAAAGCGGCAACAGCAACCCGGCCCACGATGTCATCGCGGCGTGAGTATTCAGTGGTTGCATTGTTTCTGCCCAAGCCCACATAAATGCGAACAAGGTCAGACGATCCAGTTGGCGCTGGGGTTCGATCATGCCTCCGCCTCAAAATTCCTTCCGACCGCGAAAGTTGAGGTAGCCGACCGACAAGGCAACACCCGCTCGCAACAGGGAACCCGTTGGAACTCGCTGAGCCTGCGGCAAGCTCTGCATATCATTCAGCAGCGAATTGGCACGACCACTTACCAGATCCGCCAACAAGCGCCCGGCAATCGTGCCTTGAGCAATCCCATGGCCGTTGTGACCCGCTGCAGCCCAAATGTTTTTGTCGGCCTGACCGAAAAAGCCCGCGCCATTGGCGGTAACGCCCAGCACGCCGCTCCACGTGTTGCTGATTTTCCAGGAGCCAAATCCCGGAAACCTTTCGCCGAGGCAACGCTGATGGAATGCAGCAACGCGATTGAGTTCTCGTTTCGGGTCGCCGGAATTCGTACCGAACATTGCCGTGTTGCGAATCAGCACCCGGCTGGCGGATAAACGCCGCAGCGAACTCCCGATTCGCAACGACGATGTTAGGCCCCATTGAATTTTTGTTCCCGGTAGCGCCGCGTCGTCCAGGACCTCGGCGAAACTGGCGAAGGTACGCATGGGAAAAACGCGACCACACTGCAATCCCTGTGAAGCCAGCCAGCCGTTGGTCGTGAGCAGCACATGCTCGGCGCGAATACATCCGTGCGCACATTCCACTTTGACGTGCCTGCCCGTTCCCAGTCGATGTACTGGTGTCTGCTCAAACAACTGAACATTTTCTGGCAAGTGTGCCGCAAGGCCGGTCACCAGGGCTTTCGGATTAACCAGCACCGCGTCCCTTTGACAAACGGCACGCCTGTACCCGCTCATTCCCGTCATCTCGTTGACTTGTTCGCCATCGAGCAACTCATTAGGCGCGCCCAGTTGGTCAAGCGCCCGTTGCTGGTGGCTCAGATTACGCAGCGCGAATCGACCGCGGGCGGCAATCAGTCGACCGCAATTCTGCCAGTCACAAGGAATCCCGAACCTGCCGACAAGCTGCTCCAGTTTGTGGAGCCCCGCTAGTCCCAGGCGGTAGAGGCGCTGATCTGCCGAATCATTTTCATCACGAAAATGCGCGATCGGTACCACAAATCCGCAATTGCGACCAGCGGCGCCGTCTCCCACTCCCAGGGCATCGATCAGGCAGATCGACTCTTGCGGAAACAACTCAGCCAGTCGCCGGGCCGCTGCCAACCCTGTGAAACCGGCTCCGATTACCACAAACCGCGCAGTACGACCGCCTGTCAGGACAACACGATCATCGGAACGTCGCAGATTGGTCTGCCATCCACAAATCGTTGATTCCTCGGGCAGGCATATCGCGTTCATTTCATTCGGGCTGTCCTGAATCAGGCCGCACGCTGCAACGAATGTTTACGTAAGGCGTGATCTTGTGCCGTGGCGATCGGCTCAACCGTGCTACGCGGATTCCCAAGAAACCGCAACATCGAATCGACGATCCTGCGACTTGCAGCCGCAATAGTTTCTTCCGCCGCCGATTTCATGCCCGGCAATTGTCGGGTACGACCACTGTAAAGCACTTCCGGCTGGGCCCACTTCATCAATCCCGCCATTTGTTTGTTGGCGTTGTCGTACGTAAACAGGAACTGTTCACAGCTGGTATCCAGCAACTTGTTTAATAACTGTGTCCAGAGGTTAAACGAGGCACAAAGCCCACGAGTCCGATCGCATAGCCACAAGCCGTTGATCTCGGCCACCGAACCCGCCTGCATAGCATCGGCGCGCGTCGCAGTGCGAACGCCTGGGATCGCCGCGAGTGATCGAAAGGGCGGTTCCAGCACGACGATGGCCCCTCCAACCGGTACGCCTTGATGGTCGACCAGCGAGTACAGCACGCCGCGATTGACATAGCTAACGGGAAATCGGATCCCGAGCGCATCGTGCGTGCGATTTAAACAAGAACCGTATTGATGCCGATCCACTGGCAGCAAAGTGTGGGATGGGGTGGCGGGCATGATCCAGGTGGCAAGCGGACACGTTCAAGACCTTGACGTATCCTTATTTGTCGGCTTGATTTATTGCCGAATTCAAAGATTGCCTGAAAGCAGACAGGCCGACCACCAAGCTAGCGGCTGTTGAAACCTGGTTGGGATCAAACCAGGAAAGTCGGGCAGGGTAGGCCACTCCAGAGAATCGCAAGCTAATCATTCTCGTCGCGTTTAATCAGGCCAGCACCCGAGTTGTAATACTTGCGGCGGCGCGTTTCGACCTGGGTTTCCGATTCGGCTTGCTGTTGTTCCAGGTCGCGGAGCCCGGCAATCGTGTATGGGCACTTGAGTACGTCCAGGCGAAAACGAATATAGTCGGCATGCTCCTCGGACAGGATACCCAGCAGATAGTTACCCAAATCTTCGACCGGGGGCACGCCAATCTGGTTGCGTCTCCAGATCTCTCCCAGCGTATGCATACCGGCATCGCGGCGGCCATTGATTCGCGACAACCGGCGCAGCAGGTCCTCGTCGCTGGCCAGGGCCTGTTCGATGTCAGTGGCACGTCCGGGATCGAGGGATTCGTCCAGAAAGGCCTCGAGTTCGGCGTCCGAGAATTCTTCGCTCATGCGATTCCGCTGAAAAGAAGTGTTGTCGGTTAATAATATCGACGCGAATGCCCGGGTACAAGTTGTGAATTCCTGTTCGACCCTTGCAATTGGGTACTGCAGGCCAAACGATGTAGTCTTCTCTGCCGCGAATCAGACAGGATGCGAACACCATGACCATGACCAAATCGTGCCTTGCGGGATTGTTTTGCCTGATCACCTCCATTGTTTTTGCGCCGGTTGCTGCGGGGCAAATGCTGGCCCGGGGAATCGTCTATCACGACGTTAACCAAAATCAAAAGCTTGACGAATCCGACCCGCGTTTGCCAGACATTCGTGTCTCCAACGGTCAGGACATTACAACCACAAATGATCAGGGCCAGTACGAGCTGTCATTGACCGATGACGACATTATTTTTCTGATCAAGCCACGCGGCTGGCGCACGTTGCTGGACGAAGACCAATTGCCACGGTTTTACTACATCCACAAGCCGGCCGGATCGCCACAGCTACGTTATGCCGGAGTTGAGCCGACTGGAGTGTTGCCCCGCAGTATCGACTTTCCGCTGTACTCACAGGAAGAGCCTGACAAATTCCAGACGATCCTGTTTGGTGATACCCAATCACGAAACGCCCAGGAAATCGATTACATGAACCGCTCGGTCATTCCCGAATTGATCGGCAGCCAGGCGGCGTTTGGAGTCACACTGGGCGACATCATGTTTGACGACCTCAGCCTGTACCCCTATCACAACCAGTCAGTGGCCATGATCGGGATCCCCTGGTACAACGTGCTTGGCAATCACGACCTGAACAGGGATACATCCGAACGGCGTATCAGCAACGAAACCTTCGAACGCTGGTACGGCCCCACGTATTACTCGTTCGACTATGGTC
>JBPCVB010000573.1:0-8107 GCA_051010855.1 Pirellulaceae bacterium
GAACTCGGGCAGTTCCTGTAACCATCCATTGTTGGCAAAGCGGCCATCGTAGATCGACGGAGATGGTCGGAAGATCAATTCGGGCTCGGAACCGTTCCAGACGTTTTTCCAGCTGCCGTCGTCGGCCGGCAGGTTCACCAACTGCAGACCGGGCGCGGAAGGAGCAACAGCCGAATCGGCTATGAAGCCCTTTCGCACTGCGAGTTGCCACGCATCGCCGGGGTGGTGACCGCCGAGCGAACCGGCATGCGTTTCCTGAACCATCATCAGGCCCAGTGCCTTGTCGTGGGCGTGATCGTCATGTTCGCCGGCGTGCTCTCCTTCGGCATGTTGCTCGCCGGTTGGTTCATCATGCGAATGCTCGTCGTGCGAATGCTCGTCGTGAGAGTGCTGTTCCTGACCGGTCAGGATAGCCAGCAACTCAATCACACTTTTGCCTCCAAACAACGGATTGATCATGGGCTGGGCCAGGCAGACCGAACCATCCGGAGCTGTCCCGTCACCCCACGTTTCCAGCGGATGAGCGGCATTCATGTGCCACTTGCAGGCCAGAGTCGTTTCATCGCGATACAGGCTGAGGTGACAGGTATTGGCCACCCTGGCGAGGGCATCGGCAAAGTTGAGATCCGAGGGAGCAAAAAAGACCGGGTTGCCGCCGAGGATCAACAAAGTCTGGATCGACCCCTGATTGATGGCTTCGGTCAGTTCGCGAAGTTGTTCCACGCCCGGTTTTTCGGGAGCGGCAATCGGCTGATTGAGGACAATCGTCTTGCCGAGGTTTTCCAGTTTGGAGTTGATGCGGAAGGCTCGCGCGTGGACTTCGGCAGGCTGGCAGGCTCCGACCACCACCGCACCTGCACCTTTGTGCTTAAGCAAGTCCTCAGCCATGGCTGCCAAAACCTGTTCGGCTTCGCTGGCGCTCGTGTCGACTTCACTCGACCCGCTATCAATGACGGCTTCCAGCGCCGCCAGGAAGGGAGCGATCTGGCTAAATCGCAACGGCAAGCGATGATCGGCGTTGGAACCCGTTTTGGTGAAATCGCTTTCCACGCAATACAGGCGGCTCATTTCAAACGACGGATCATGCATCACACGATCCGCATCACGCGAGCTGGTGTAATCCAGTGTGTTACGGGAACCTCTGGCCACATCGCCCAGCGGGTCGGCATCAATCGCCACGATCACCTTTGCGTCGGCCAATCGCAATTGCGGCCGATAGACGTCACCAAAGACCGTTCGCGAACCTTCGTCCGAGTTGTCATCGCTGACGGATGTGAACTCGAACCAGCGGGCATCGGAATTGGCATCCAGCATGACCTGCCGCAGTCGGTGTACGGTCGGTGAGCTGCAAGGTTCGGCCAGGACTGCCACGCCGGATCCGGCAACCAGCGATTTGAACTGGTTGATGGCGTCATCCCAGGTCACTTCGAGCAGGCCATCATCGCCCTTGCGTGCGGGCGTGCGGCTGCGGTCGGGGTCGTACAGTTCCAGAATCGTGGACTGCGTGAAGATATCGGAAACACCACGCGAATCGGGATGGTCGGGATTTCCGTCCAGCTTAATCGGTCGCCCGTCGTAACTGGTGGCCACGACCGGTCGGGCGTAGCCGCCCATTTCCAGCGTGGTCGAAAAGGATTGCGGGACGCCTGGCGTGCGTCCCTGCGGACGAAACGCGAAGGGCGCGATATTCTGGGCCGGATAACGACAACCGGCACTCATCATCGAACCAAAGGCCATTGATGCGCCCATCAACTGCAGCCAGCGGCGACGCGATACGCCATCGGTGGCGGGCGGCGCAGCGGCTCCAAAGTCATGTTCGATGACCTCGTCCAGCTGCGGGTTGCCCTGCAGTTCATCCAGACTGCGCCAGTAGTTCTTGCCGTTACTGTTGGGGTTTGGTTTGATCATCGATGGCACGTCGAACAGCTGATGTTCGGGTTAATGTCAAGTGTTTCAGCCCAGTGCTGGCCATATTCCTCAAACGTCTGGCCCTCTGGCGGAACAAAATCCAGCTCGGTTACGAGTGCTGGATCGCGAATGTGTGATTCCGGATTACGGTGACATTCAATGCACCACGCCATGGAAAGCGGCATGACCTGCTCGACCACTTCCATCTTGTCGACGCGGCCATGGCAGGTAACACAACTGACGCCGCGGGTCACATGCGCGGAATGATTGAAGTACACGAAACCCGGTGTGTCATGCACCTTGACCCACATAATCGGGTCGCCCGTTTCCAGACTTTTGCGAACAGGTTCCAGCAGCAAGCTTTCGGGATGCACGACGCCAAGGTCACGCGGCGTCCCGTCGGGGTTGGTCGCCACACGGTTGCCGCCGTGGCAATTGCCGCATGTCTCCGTCGGAGGAATTGCAGCATGAGCAGCCGTGTCCACGGTGTTGTGGCAATAACGACAGTCGATCTTCAGTTCACCAGCGTGCAACTTGTGGCTGTAAGGAATCGGCTGCATGGGTCGATGACCCACATTCACCGAAGTCGGCAGGTGGGCGGCGTACAGAACCGTCGCCAAATAACCTCCTCCCAACAAAATCCCGACTAACAACAGAATGGTGAACTTGTTGACCCAGTTGGGAAAATGGAATTCTCGCATGGCTGGAAAATGGATCCCTCATATTCGCGCGCGGATGCTGACCGCGATGTGACTGAAAGACGCGCTGCCACGCGCCGCACATCAAGAAAACAAGCTTGCAGTGCCAAATGTTAAGGCAATATCGGAAAACCGTCGACGTGTTAAAACGTCGCATACTTTCGGGGGGCTTGTAATTAGAGCTGCCTGTCAACCTTTCCAGCGACTAGCTTGGTGTCAAAACCGTCCGTTCGTCCCGCCGAGGCTAACTGCCCGGTCAACCCGCGATGATCTTCCTGTTGCTGCACATTGTTTTTGGTTCGGCTTTTATGCTGAGCATCAAATGGGTGCACGTGCGCAACAAGGAAGACGTGATTACGGTGGGATGTCTGAACTACATCCTCGCCGCAATCCTGATCGCTCCCGAATTCTGGCAAATGCCGGCGGAACATGTGACGCGAAATGCGATGTTGACCGGCGGGACAATGGGGCTGGCCTACTTCATTTGCTTCTTCTTCGTGATTTACGCCATCAAATGGATCGGCGCATCGAGTACCACGGTCATTGCGGTGTTGGCGATCATTGTTCCGATCAGCTTCGGCGTGTTTTTCTGGGGCGAGGATCCCAATCCGGTCCAAATTGCGGGAATTGTGCTGGCCCTGTTGTCACTCTCGCTGATCGGGGCACATGAAGATCACACTCTTGAGCGGAGCAAGCATCCGTGGTGGTTAATGCCGGTGGCCCTGATCACCCTGTTTGCACTGTGCGGCATCAGTCGGTTGGCGCAGGAAGCCTACAAACACATGTGTGAGCCGCAGGAACGACCGGCCTATTTGTTCACGGCCTTTGCGATTGCCGCCGTGCCCTCGATCATCGTGTTGATCGCACGGCGAAAACGCATCACGCCGTCCGAGATCATGTTTGCATTGTTGATGGGTGGTTCCAACATTTTGCAAACGCATTTTCTTTTGCGGGCCCTGGATTATATGGACGGCTTTATTGTCTTTCCGGTAGCCAGCGCCGGGGGCATGATCTTTACGGTGCTGGTCGCCACCCGATATTTCGGCGAACGCCTGACGCGACAGACCTGGATTGGCATATCTATCGCGGCCGTAGCGCTGGTGATGCTGAACTGGCTGCCCGCTGCAAACGGGGGGTAAGCGGAAAACGGCGGCTTGAAGCCACCGCTACAGGCCTGCCATTACCAATCGGAATCGTCGATACCGAAATTCGGTGCGCTGATTGCAGTTTGTTTCCGGCCCGCGGCTCACGCGATGGCGAATCCAATCGCCGCAAACGTTAGACAAATGGTGATGCAAAAAAGGAAGCGGTTCATGGCACGGGAGGGGATAAGGACGTGAGGAGACACAAGTGGGATTTCCACTCGTGTAAACATAGCTTGCGATTAGCGGACGCAAATTCAGTGATGTGGGGGTGCAATCGGACGAGACGAAATAACCGTCACGGTCGGCAGGGTCGCATCAAAAATGGTGGAGGATTGGCGCTTCGCAGGCTCGCATCATGGGGCAAAAGCCATGTTTTCACAGCGATTGCGGCTGCCTGGTCGCGGTTTGATCAAGTCCCCTGCCCCGAATTCTTACGGCTGAACTCATGTCGAACAAAATGCCTTTGGCAAGCGTGCTCCCCTTTGCCCTGACTATTCTTCTCGGTGCGTTCCTGGTTTTTCAGGTCCAGCCGGTGTTCAGCAACTCGGTCCTGCCGTGGTTCGGCGGCACGCCAGCCGTGTGGACGACATGTATGCTGTTTTTTCAGGTCGTGTTGTTTGGGGGTTATTTGTACGCCCACGTCTTGTCCAGCCGGTTGCAGCCGAAGATGCAGGTGATCGTGCATTCGATCCTGCTGTTAGTGGCATTGTGCACGCTTCCCATCGAACCGGATCCAGCGTGGAAACCGGCAGGTGGAGAATCACCGTTGCTGTATTTGCTGTGTTTGCTGGGGATCAACGTCGGACTTCCCTATTTCGTGCTTTCCAGCACAGGTCCGCTGGTTCAAAAGTGGCTCAGCTATCGCAACCCTGACGACAGCGTGTACCGATTGTTTGCCCTGTCCAACATCGGCTCGCTGGCCGCCTTGCTGACGTATCCGTTCTTGTTTGAACCGATGTTGTCGCTGAGCAACCAATCATGGTTTTGGTCAGCGGGATTTGCCGTGTACGTTGTGTGCCAGCTGGTTTTGCTGGTCGGATTGTGGCGGGTTACCAAACCGGAATCGTCCGAGCAGTCTCCAGACAGCGATGCGCAGGCTCCTGCGGAACCGAGTCGCGGACAGTTACAGGCCTGGTTGTTGTTGCCGGCGTTTGCCTCGGTCATGTTGCTGGCCGTTACCAATCATGTATGCCAGGACGTGGCTGTGATCCCGTTTTTGTGGGTGTTGCCACTGAGCATTTACCTGCTGAGTTTCATCATTAGCTTTGACCGTCCTGCCTGGTACAGGCCGAAATTGTTCGCAGCGATTTGTCTCGGCATGATGCTGGCCTGGACGGCAGCCGAAGCGATCAATCCCCGTCAATGGTTGCCGGTGGAGATTCTGTACAACATGGCAATCCTGTTCCTCGTGTGCATGTTGTGTCACGGCGAGGTGGCTCGCATCAAACCGCATACGCGTTACCTGACGAAATATTTCCTGTATCTGTCAGCCGGAGGCGCCGTGGGCGGGCTGTTTGTGGGTTTGATCTGTCCGCTGGTTTTCAATTCATTCGTCGAATACTCGTTGGGCATGTTCGGCACAGCGGTCCTGGCCATCATTATGTTGATCGCGCATCGCAGCTGGAAAGACATCGACTTCAATGTTGACGTGGTGCGACGACTCCGCTGGGCCGCGGTGGGCGTTGTTTTGCTGGCAACCTTCATGGGCGCCAACAAGCATCGTCGAGGCCTGATCGCCACCAATCGCAACTTCTTCGGCCTGGTCAAGGTACTGGAATACCAGAATGGCCACGGCATGGTTCACGGCAACACCCTGCACGGATCGCAATTCCACAAACCCAATCACCGCATCGCCACCAGCTATTTTGGCGAGCCCAGCGGCATTGCACGTACGTTGCGATTCAAGGGTCAACAAGGCCCGATTCATGTGTGCACGTGCGGATTGGGTGTCGGCACCATGGCAACCTACGGTCGATCGGGTGACCGCTACGAATTTATCGAGATCAATCCCGTCGTGGAGGACTTTGCCCGAGACTACTTCTCGTTCCTGGAGGACTCCGAGGCCGACGTGACGGTACACATTGGTGATGGCCGCCTGGTGCTGGAACGGTCCCAGGACAAATATGACATCGTGGTCATGGATTCATTCAGCAGCGATTCGGTACCCGCGCACCTGCTGACGGTCGAAGCCATGCAGCTGTATGCCAATCGCATCAAGCCGGATGGCCTGATTGCCGTCAACGTGATCAATCGGCATCTGAATATTTCGCACCAGGCCCATCGTCTGGCTCACGAACTTGGCTGGCACAGTCGCGAGATTCGCGCCGAGGCCAATCCCGAGCACGGCATGTTTCAGTCGCAGTGGGTAGTGATTTCGCGGGATCCGCAGGTTTTCACCGATCCGATCTTTGCCGATGCCATTACGCCATCGGCCGAGCTAATCGAAGCCACACCAGCATGGACCGATCAGTACCACAATCTGTTCAGTTTGCTGAAGTGGTAAAGCAGACTACGTTGCACCCAATACGATCATGGACCTGGAACTCAGGGACTTGTTCAACGGCTCAAGTTGATGCCCGCGTCGCCGCGAGCACCGCTACTGATCATTCGGGATCAGCAGGTAGCCATGTTGTTCGCTGATCGGCTTGGGCAAGTCGATGTAGCCGGCGATGTGACCGGTGTTGTTGATGCTCTCGGCTCTGCCGATATGGCCTCTCGTGTCGACCAGCGAGTTCAGGTCCTGCATTTGTCCATCCTTCCACAAGACCGCGGTCTGACCCCATCTGCCCTCGTTCGTATCAGACCAGCCAATCACATGGCCGGCACTATTGACATCCGTCGCATCGCCGTTCACCCCGCCTAACCGACCGAGTCCCACCATGCCAGAGAGGGCAGTCCAAACGAACCCTTCGTTTTCGGTCAGGCTGCGGGAATTGCCAACAACGTACGTGCCGTCGTCGCTGATCGCACGGGCCCGGCTCCAGGAGTGACCCGAAACGACGCCAAGGTGCAGCACAATCGGGTCGTCATTGGCATCCAGCGTGGAGATTGCAGCCAGCGCGGCATCTTCGTCTTCGCCAGCCATCATTCCGGTTTCGCTGATGTCATGCGGAATAAAGGAGCCCAGGTCGATCGGTGCCGAGGGGATGCCGCTGGCATCCAGCCGCCACAACGCGCCGCAAGCGGTGCGAGTTCCGTTGACGAACACGATCCAGCCGACGATCTCGCCGGAGTTGTTAATCGCCGAAACACGCGCGTTTACACCACCTGCCTTGGGCAATTCCTGAGGCGCGTTTCCAGGGACAAGGACCCATGCCTTACTTTCTTCATCATTGGGATCCTGTGGGTCGTCCAGCAGGTTGGTGTAATAAACCAATTCGCCGAGATCGTTGATGTCATCGGAGTAACCTGCGGTTGATCCAGGCGGGAGACCCACGTCGGTAATGGTTACCTGTGAACCGTCAGCACTGACCGACCAGTGCGCAGGATGCCGATCTCCCAGCTCATACGAGTTTCCGACCAGCTGCACCGCACCCGTCAGATCCGGGTCGTTGACAGCCACTGCCTGACTTTGCAGGCTGCCGCTGTTGTTGCCGCCGGGCAGGCCCAGCAAATCGACCACGGTGTAGGCTGCCTGGTTCCCTCCGCCTCCGTTGTTACCACCTCCACCATTGCCGTTACCATTGCCCTTCCCTTTTCCCTGTGCCATCAACGAAGGGTTTGATATGGCAACAGCCAGCAAGGCAACAGCAGCAACCAACCATTGTTTAACGTTCATCACACGATACTCCTGTGCAGTTTTCCCCCTTTTTCAAAGGGGGTTAGGCGGTTCATTTCCTGGGATCATTTCCTGGAGGGTTTGAGTTCCTGGAGGCGGCGGAGTTAACGCGGGCTGGTGCCCGTTCATGGAACCAAAACCGTCGCCGCCATCATCACTGGCGCTCAATAACCTGTCGCGGCATCACAAAACGGAGCATTTTTTTGCTAACGGCGACTTTGCCAGAGTACGTGGGTAGTACCACTTGTTTGCCCGTTGGAATGGTGCGCCGAAGGGAGTGCCGTTCGCGGACGCGACGGGTCAGAAAACCCGCGTACAAGACGGATACCTCGGCGTTGCCTCAGGCTACGGTAATGTATGGCCTTTGGCCAATATTGCGAACTGGAGCTTCGTGCAGACAGAGCACGGCCAGGGTTTGGCCGAAGGCCATGACCAGCTTAGCCTGCGGCAACGCCCCAGGATTCAATGCACCAACGGCGCGTTTGGCGCAACGGCCGTATTCACCCTGATCACCAATGATTATGGCCGTTGGCCAAATGATATTTGTTGGAACGGATACCTGCGGCGTTGCCGCAGGC
>JBPCVB010000574.1:0-6660 GCA_051010855.1 Pirellulaceae bacterium
CATCAATGCTGTTTTCGGTGGTGATCTTGACGAACACTTCCATCGACGTGCGTCCTACAGCGCAAACATAGGATTGCACGCTAATAATATCGTCACGCTGGATGGGGCGATGAAAGTGCACACCATCGTTGGAAGCGGTGACGACCGGAGCGTGACAATGACGGCGGGCTGAAATAGCGGCGATCTCGTCGATGTGCTTCATCAGCAATCCGCCAAACAGCGTATCGTGCGCATTGGTTTCGCCCGGCAGCACAATATTCTCGAGCATCGCGTAGGATTGCCGAGTCGGCACTGACGGTCGGGTATTCAAGACAGGGCCTCACGAAACCAGGATGCAGTAACTGAACGAATTCTAGTCGCTGCTGACTGGTTGCGGAATGTGGCTCGTTGATGTCATGCCAAACGATTCACCGGATGCAGTTTGCAAGATTTGTCGGGTTGAGTGCGGACTGGAAGGATCTTCGACGGAGATATGGATAAAGACATCACGGCTAATTTTCGTCTTCGCCACCATGTAGGTGCGATCGTAGTAGTCCAGCAATATTCGGATGCAGCCCCTGATATCGCCAGCCTGTAACGCATGGCGGGCCGCGCTGGCATTTTGGCCGCCCAGGCGTTTGGTGATACGGTTGATCGAATACAACAACTGCAACTGCGGCAAGTGGCTGTACTCGTCGGCGATGATGCGGGCGCGGGTATCGACGTCGACTTCCAGAAAAATCGCAGGGGCCTGTTTGAGCTGTACGTAAAAATCGTTGGGCAGAATCACAGTACCAATCTTGCGACTCTCGTCTTCCAGCCACACGCGTCGCTTTGGGTCCAGCCGTTGCAGTTCGTCAAACAATTCGTTTTCAAATTGTTCGACCGTTGGCTGACCACCCAGTCCGATACCGCCGAAGGCCGAGCCGCGATGTCTGGCCAGCTGTTCCAGGTCAATCACCTGCTCGCCAGCCGCGCGTAGCTGCAGCAGTTGCCCGGTCTTGCCAGCACCGGTCAGGCCACTGAGTACAACCAGATTCAATGGCTGCGCGAACGATTGCAAAACATGTTGTCGAAACGCTTTGTAGCCACCGTCCAGCAACGTAACGCGGCATCGCGCCTGATTGGCCAGCCATGCCATCGATTGGCTTCGCATTCCGCCACGCCAGCAGTGCAACAACAGATGCGGGTCATGCGGATCGGCGACATGCAGCATTTCGGCGGCCAGGTCAGTCATTCGGGGAGCCACAAACTGCAGTCCCTGAGCAACCGCCTGCTCACGTCCCGCCTCCCCATAGGTCGTACCTACCGCTGCCCGTTCGCGATCATCAAACAGCGGGATGTTGATGGCACCGGGGATGTGGCCCTTGTCGTACTCACCCGGCGAGCGCACATCCACGATCGGCAATCGCCGGGATTGCTCGAGAAAACTCCGGATATCCATTGAGGGATTCATTCAGGCTGATGCCGTGCTACGACCAATCGCTCATCGGGAGCATATTATTTAGAATCACCGGCTGATTGAAATGCCACATCATGATTTGCAACGGTAACAAACCCATGGGTAGAGGGAAAACCAGAGAGAAAAACAAGGGCAAGGGAAAAAAAGGACGCAGCATGGCCCAAAAGGCCGATCGACACCGGCTTTACCAGCTGTCGGTCCAGTCGCCCGAACACGAGATCGAGTTCTTTGAGCAGGCCTATCATGACGCCAACCGCCGCAAGGCGTATTCCCTGCGGGAAGATTTCTGCGGCACGTTTTCGGTGTGCTGCCAATGGGTGGCCTCGCACTCGCGGCGTACGGCGCTGGGTGTTGACCTGTGCGAAGATACGCTGCAATGGGGTCGTGACCATAATCTCGACAAATTGACGCCCGCCCAGCAACGTCGGGTGCGTTTGCTGAATCAGGACGTGCGGAAACGCAACCGCCCTCCGGTCGACATTCTGGCTGCGCAGAATTTTTCATTCTGGATCTTCAAAACCAGACAGGAAGTCATCGAGTACTTTCGCATTGCCCGCAGCAACCTGAACAACTCGGGCGTGATGATTATGGACATGATGGGCGGCAGCGAGTGCTACAGTGATGAACTCGTCGACAAACGCAAGATCAAGAAAGGCAAAAAGGGATTCAGTTATCATTGGGAGCAAGCGTATTTCAATCCTTCCAATGCCGATGCTACGTTTTACATCAGCTTCAAGTTCCCCGACGGAAGCAAACTGAAGCGAGCCTTTGAATATCATTGGCGGTTCTGGACCATTCCCGAAGTCCGCGAGATGCTGGAGGAAGCCGGTTTTCGCGAGAGCCATATCTATTGGGAACTGGAGGACGAAGACGGTGAAGACACCGGCATCTGGGAACGCGGCGAGGAAGCCCCCAACCATCCCAGCTGGATTTCGTATGTGGTTGCCGTTAAGTGAGTGGTTGCCGTTACATAAGGTGGGGAAACAAGCGATTTCTCGCGTTGGCACACATCGGCAGGTATAATCGCCAGAGGCGGATACGGTAACGAGTCTTTGTAACAGGCTTCCGCCCGAGTTTTGGATGCTTGGGCGGTTCGCCTGTCAAACACACAGGAGATCCTGTGGACGATGTCATTACTTTGCGGCAGATTCAAGACGACGATTTGTCGTTTCTCAGTCAGCTGTACATGACGACGCGGACAGATATCGCGATGTTGCCGTGGTCCGTTTCCGAAAAAACCGCCTTCTGCCATTCCCAGTTTTTGGCCCAGCACAGGCACTATCAACAATATTTCGCCGGTGCCGAATTCAGTCTCATTCTTTGCCTGGACCAGCCTGCAGGTCGCTTGTACATCGATCGACTGGAACATGAAATTCGCTTGATCGATATCGCGTTGTTACCCGAGATTCGGGGTCGCGGAATCGGCACCGCCTTGTTACGCGATCTGATTGACGAGGCCAATGCGGCCGGCAAGCCCTTGCGTCTCCGTGTCGAACCTGGAAATCCGGCCCGACAATGGTACGAGCGCGAAGGCTTTCGTGCCATTGTCGATGAGCATGTCAATTTGCACATGGAACGACAACCCGATCCAGTTCACGCAGGGTCTTCATGAATCACCCGATTGATCTGTTTAATTCCTCCCTGTTTCGGCCCCGCAGTGGCGACACATTCTTCATGAGAAACGATGCACAAACGGTGAAGATGCAGTTGACCGAGGTTGAAGATCTACCACCTGCAACTCGTCGCCCGGACCTGAGTATACGCCAGGAGCCGTTTTCGCTGATATTCAAGTCTGATGACGCGTCACTGGAGCAGGGAACCTGGCAAGTGACGCATGCGGAAATTGAAACCGTTGAGATGTTTCTGGTACCGGTAGGATTCGGTGAGTACCAGGTGATTTATAACTAGCTTCCCCTCCACGCGCCTGACCGGGTGTGTGAAAAACAATTCGATCCGACAACGAGGAGCCCGCGATGTCCGAACCCTTCCTTGGTCAAATCCAGCCTTTTGGTTTTAACTTTGCGCCCCGTGGTTGGGCGAAATGTGATGGTTCGTTAATTGATATTTCGTCCTTTACCGCCTTGTTCTCGTTGCTGGGAACGACGTATGGAGGCGACGGCCGCACTACGTTTGGCTTGCCCGATTTGCGGGGCCGCACAGGCCTGCATCAGGGCTCGGGGCCTGGTTTGACCCCACGTACGATGGGCGAAAGATCCGGTGTAGAGAACGTTGTTCTGACTGAGAACCAGATTCCTGCCCATAGCCATCCTTTGCGCGGGCGGGAACTTGAACCGACCGCCAACAAAATGAACGACAAGGTTCTGGCTGTGGCCCAGATCTATGTAGAACCACCTGCCAATATTGTGATGGCGCCGGATTCCATCGGGATGGCCGGGGTGGGACTTGCACATAACAACATGCAACCCTACCTGGTGATTAACTGGTGTATCGCGTTGACTGGCACCTTCCCGTCACGCAATTAACCGACGGACCTGATTAATACCATATCGTTTCAGCAATGTGTGAAAGGGTTCGTCAGATGGGCAATGAAAAAAACGAGTCAATCGATTCGAAACAGGAAATCGACAAGGAATCGAATCAAGGGTTTCGTGATGTCTCGCGGCGTAATGCACTAAAGGCATTAGCTGCCAGTGCCGCCGGTGCAGCTGCAGTTTCCGGCCTCGGAGTGACGGTTACAGCGTCGCCAGCGCCGGGGCCCCTGTGGCAATTGCATTTAAGCCAATGGCAAGGATTGGTCGGCGAGTTGTTTCAGGTTGCAGGTGAGGGCGTCAACGCCAGGATGCGCCTGGAGCAAGTCATCGAGAACACCTGGATAAGCGGCCGTGATACTCGTCGGCCTGGCCACTTTCGCCGGGAATCGTTTTCGTTGCTGTTTTCCGGTCCGGTCGGGCTGCCGGAAAGCGGTACCTGGATGGTCTCGCACGAAGTCATTGGCAAATCTGCGATGTTTATGCATCGAACAGTCCGTGACAGTTTCCCCGATCAGGTCATTTACGACGTCGTGATTAACTAGCAACCGCCAGAATGCCGGTGAACCTACCAGCGAACCGGCGCGTCTGCTAGATTGACGGTCAAACAATCGACTCGCGTCTGCCTCGTCCCTCGTGTCTCTCGACTCGCGACTCCTTCACGCCCCGGTAGCTCAGCTGGATAGAGCAATTGACTTCTAATCAATAGGTCACAGGTTCGAATCCTGTCCGGGGTGCTTTTTGTCGCTTTGTTTGAACAATCTCATTCTGTATCGCCCACGAATTCAGCGACACACTGCGCGACGCAGCAAGAGCCGCTGGTTGATTGAGCGAATGACACGCAAGAACAACGGTGCTCACAGACGAGATCCCTACACCGGCTCCGCTTGCTTTTCGGATTTTTCGGAATCAGCCTTTTTTCTGATTCGCAGATTCAGGGCTTCGACAATCAGCGCGAAGAACATCGCGAAATAGATGTAGCCCTTGTCCAGATGCGCTCCTGCGCCTTCGGCTACCAGCATGACACCAATCAGGATCAGGAAACTGAGGGCCAGGATCTTCAGGGTGGGATGATCCTCCACGAATTTGCTGACGCGTTCGGCAAACAGCAACATCACAATCATCGCGGCGACAATGGCCGCCACCATCACCCAGATCTCTTTCGCCATGCCGACGGCGGTAATCACCGAGTCAAGGGAAAAGACAATGTCCATGATGGCGATCTGTGCGATGATGCCAACGAAGCCGTACCGCGGCGGTTTGACGTCTTGTGTCGGATCATGATTGAACTGCTCGTGAATCTCCGTAACGCTTTTCCACAGCAGGAAAAGCCCGCCCACCAGCAGCACAATGTCTTTCCATGAGATCCCGTTGGTCGCTTCATAAGCCTCATCGCCCGGTGGATGACCTGAAAACTGTTCCACAAATGCCGCAGGAACGCCCAGGTCCGTCAGTTTCAGGATCGGGCTGGTCAGGTTTTGCACGATGTACGCAAGAACAAACAGAAGCATCAAACGCGTGACCAGCGCCATCATCAGACCCAGCTTTCGAGCGGCTGGCTGTTGTTCTTTTGGCAAACGACTGGAGACAATCGCGATATAAACCAGATTGTCGATGCCCAGCACGATTTCCATGGCGGCCAGGGCAACCAGCGCAGCCAGATTCTCAACAGTCAACAGTTCGACCAGCATGATTCGTCTCCGCAATGTTGGGTAACCGACCGATCATACGAGAAAGCACTTTTTCATCAAACGGCGATCCGCATGGGTAATTCAAAAGCGTTAAGATGATTCTTCTCAATCCGATTTGCCCATGAGGTGACTTGCTATGTTCAAAAATACAATGATTGCTGCGACTGCGCTATTGGCCGCGGCCAGTTTGATGCACCATGTAAATGAAGAATCGAAAACCAGTGCGGAGGAGGAAGCTGTCAAGAGAGCCTGCCTGGATTACGTGGAAGGTGTTTACGAAGTTAAGCCCGAGTTGATCGAACGCGGTGTTCATCCCGAACTTGTGAAGTTTGGTTTTTATCGTCGCGAGGGAGAGGATTACCAGGGCGGCGCAATGACGTACGACCAACTGCACAGTCTGGCAGGCGACTGGAACAAGGACGGCAGTCGCGCAAATGACGAGTCGCCCAAGGAAGTGATCGTGTTCGATGTGCTGGACAAAACGGCCAGCGCCAAACTGGTTGCCGAATGGGGCATCGACTATTTCCATCTCGCCAAGGAAGACGGCGAGTGGAAAATCCGGCAAGTGATGTGGCAATCGCCGCCCGAATAGGTCCGGTGCGTACGCAATGGCCAGGCAATCAAGAGCCGGCAAAGTTTGCGGAATCGTTAAAGTTTAACAGCGGCAAATTCGATCTTGAGCGTGTCCGGATCTTCAATTTCCTGAATTTGCCTTTACCTCCGTTACCCATGTTGCGGCATGCGGCCTGTTTTCTGACGTTAGCACTGACAGCAGGTGCGGTGCGCGCAGAGCCAGTGCAGGAAAATTCTGCCGGCTATTCGTTTGTGGCTGAGGAATCCGTTTGGCGGCCTCAGATCCAAGGCGGAAACGATGTCGCCCCACAGGATGTATCTGAAGCGACGCCATTGGATCAGACGCCCTCAGTTGGCTCGAACAACCAGTTTCAATCTACAAACGGGACGGCCAGCCAGTTCGACCAACCTGCCACCAGCTCAGCCCCTGATTTCGGCGCGCTGGATCGTGAAACCAATCCGGGAA
>JBPCVB010000575.1:0-7091 GCA_051010855.1 Pirellulaceae bacterium
ATATCGCACGGGGCTACACCGGCAAGGGCCTGGGGCTGCAGGACCTGATCGAGGAGGGCAACCTCGGGCTGATGCGGGCGGTTGAGGGCTTTGATCCGGATGTGGGCACGCGATTCAGTACTTACGCCAGTTACTGGATCAAGCAGTCGATCAAACGGGCCCTGATCAATTCGGCCAAGACGATTCGCATTCCGGCTTATATGGTGGAGTTGCTGAGCAAATGGCGCCGGGCAACAACGCGGCTGGTCGACGAGTTGGGACGTAATCCCACACCGGAGGAGATCGCCCGTCTGCTGGGGCTGCCTAAACGCAAGTTGCCCATTATCAAGAAGGCCATTCAGATCTACAACGCGGCACCCCAATCGGATCAGTCAGAGTCGGGCTGGTCGCTTGGCGAAATGGTCATCGATGAGCGAATGCGGACGCCCGATGACGAGATGCTGGAAACGGATGTCCTGAAAAGCGTCATGAAAATGGTCGAGGATCTGGAACCTCGCGAAGCTACCGTGCTGCAAATGCGTTTCGGACTTGGTGAACTCGAACCGCATACGCTGAAGGAAATTGGCCAACAACTGGGGCTGACTCGCGAGCGTGTACGCCAGATCGAAACCGAAGCCTTGCGAAAACTAGGTGATGGATTGCGGGATCCTCGCGATCTGGAAATTAGCTATCCGTTTAAGTAGTCCGTAGTGTTTTGAACTGGCGACCGGCGAATTTTCGGCCGCCAGATTCTCAGGATTTTGGCCACGCTGTCGCGGGCACAAAGGCTGGCAAGCCCGGTCAAAAATCCATATAATTCTGCCCTCAACCCGCCGTGGCGTTCTGGCGGGTTTTTTTCGTTGACACTCGCAAACTGGCGCACCAACAGCCAGCCAACGCATGACCACCGCGGAATCGCAAACCAGCGTTACACCTGTCAATGTGGCGAGCGAGCGGATTCTGGTACTCGATTTTGGTTCCCAGTATTCGCAGCTAATTGCCCGCCGCGTTCGCGAAAACAACGTCTACTGTGAAATCGTTCGACACGACATTTCGCCCGAACGGGTGCGGGAACATCAGCCCCGGGGCCTGATCCTGTCCGGTGGCCCTAACAGCGTCTATGACGACAAGGCGCCTCATCCTCACCCGGGCATCTTTGAACTTGGTATTCCGATACTCGGAATCTGCTATGGCATGCAGCTGATATGCGAAGCCATGGGCGGCAAAGTTGATGGTACCCCGACGCGCGAGTACGGTCGGGCGATTTGTCAGGTCACCGGTGAAGACTCGTTGTTGGCCGGTTGGCCTGCAGAATCACAGGTCTGGATGAGTCACGCCGATCAGGTGCAATCGATTTCCGATGACTTCATATCGCTGGCACGTACCGGCACCTGTCCCATTGCCGCGGTCAAGCACCGCGAGTTACCGTTTTACGGAATCCAGTTTCACCCGGAAGTCACGCATACTCCCCAGGGCAGCTTGCTGCTGGACAACTTTCTCAAGCACGTCTGTGGGTGCAAGGGCACGTGGAACATCAGCGATTTTGCTGAATCTGCAATTTCCTCGCTCAAGCAACGAGTCGGCGATGCTCGCGTGATCTGTGGTTTGTCGGGCGGCGTGGATTCGGCCGTCGTCGCGGCCCTGTTATTCAAGGCAATTGGCCCGCAATTGACTTGCATCCTTGTTCAGAATGGCTTGTTACGGCTGGGCGAACAGGAACTGGTCGTCGAGGAATTCACTAATCACTTCAAGACCGATCTGCGTGTTGTTGACGGTCAGACACAGTTTATGAAGGCGTTGGCCGGCATCACCGAGCCACAGGAGAAACGCACACGCATTGGCCACACATTTATTGAGTGCTTCAAGGTGGCGGCGGATGAAATCGCGGGCGCCCGTTTTTTGGCTCAGGGAACACTGTACCCCGATGTGATCGAAAGTGGAGCGGCACCGGACGGCCCCGCTGCAACAATCAAGGTGCACCACAACGTGGGTGGCTTGCCGGAAGAACTCGGGTTCGAGCTGATCGAGCCATTGCGTGATTTGTTCAAGGACGAAGTGCGGCAATTGGGACTGGAACTTGGCTTGCCGGAATCGATTGTCTGGCGTCATCCGTTCCCCGGACCGGGTCTGGCTGTTCGTTGCCTGGGCGAGGTAACGCCCGCCAGACTCGACGTGCTTCGTCAGGCCGATGCCATTTTGCTGGAGGAGATCCATGCCGCCGGACTTTATCGCGAGACGTCACAGGTTTTTGCTGTGCTCCTGCCGGTCCAAAGTGTCGGTGTGATGGGCGATGAACGGACCTATGAAAACGTGGCCGCCATTCGCTGCGTCGACACTGATGATTTCATGACGGCCGACTGGACACGTCTTCCATGGGAACTTCTGGCAACTATCTCAACGCGGATCATCAACGAAGTCGCCGGGATCAACCGCGTTTGCTACGACATCAGCAGCAAGCCGCCAGCCACGATTGAATGGGAATAGACGATCCCGACTGAGCGTCTGCCTTGCCCTTTGTTGCCGCACTTCTGGCTTGACGAAGACCCGAGATATGACTGATCCGGCGTATTGCATGCGCGCATCGCCGAATCCTCCACGGTGATATGCCGGTTGTAATCATGACGCCGATTGTGCCAGCACAATTTCGCCGTTGATGCCAGCGCATCCGGATGTAGCGAATGTCAGGCCAAAAAACCTGGGGCATGAAGAAATAAAAACATAAGCTTGTTCGTCACAAATTATATGCCTCCAACCTGAAACGCCACGATGTCAGCGACCAAAAATCACAAACGCAAGCGAGTCAGTGCAGATCTCAGACTGCAAGGGGCATTGTGTCTGCGAGTGGCAATCTACTGGATTGTCTGTCAGGTCGTGTTTGGAATCGCTGTTCTCGCTTTTTTTACCCTGCAGGAATCCAATCCTGGTTCCACGCCGCTGACACCATGGAGCTTGATTACCCCTGCGCTGGTCATCAGCGGCCTGGTGCTGCCATTGGCGTTGCTGGACCTGCTCGTATTTAGTAACCGATTTGCCGGACCTGCCCTGCGGATCCGCAAGTATCTGTCCTGTCTCGCAAAAGGCGAAGAGGCAACTACGTTCAAACTTCGCAAAAAAGACTTTTTCGTGGATATCTGCGAAAACCTGAATTTCGTGGGCGAGCAGCTGCAGGCCCACCGCAAATCCACAGCGAAGCCGACCGAAGACTCGACCGCTCAGGAAAGCTTGCCCCCCCTGGTTGAAACACCCTGATCCATTCCGAGTCATCCATATGTTCACTCCCACCTCCCATCGAATTGCTCGTCCCCGGCGGACTCGCAGACAAAACCGGCGCAACACGGGTGCAGCCTGTGTCGAAATGGCGTTTGTGGCACCGTTCGTCTTCATGCTGGTTTTTACGTCCGTTGAATTCGCCCGCATCATGATGGTTAAGCAATCGCTGACCAATTCAGCTCGTGCGGGGTGCCGGACAGCCTCGCTGGTGACGACACGCAATGCCAACGACGCAGAAGACACCGCCCGTGGCGTTTTGCGCGGAACGGTTGCCGACTATGACAATCCGGCAATCGTGCGCGTCAGCACCACTCCCGATTTTTCTGCCAGCCCCGATCAAGGCACCACAATCACCGTGGACGTCGAAGTCGACTGTGCAGATGTTTCGTGGTTGCCGTCCATGTTCTTTGCCGGTGCCAAAATCGGCGCCTCGGCCACCATGATCAGGGAGTAGGTACCAGTTCTATGAAACAGTGCAGGCCGGAAGCCCAAACCATGTGTAAAACCAGTTCAACAGTCAGCAACATTCGACTTCGTCGATCTATGCAAAATCGACGCGGTGGAGCCGCTTTGGAAGCAGCACTGATTGCGCCCGTGATGGTGTTCATCTTGATCTCGGCCATCGACATCGGGCAATACATCAACACGGCCCATATCATTTCCAATGCTGCCCGTGAAGGAGCGCGTGCCGCCAGCAGGGTCGATTCGAGACGAGTGAATGACGTTTCCGCGGCCGTGATGTCGTACCTGGGAAACTCCCTTCCGCAAATGACTGACAACCAACTTGAGGAAGCCACATTGATAGAAGTCCGGGATGCGGACGGCCATCCGATCCCCAACGACTTTCTGGCAGGTCTCGATTCCGGCGATTCGGTAAGCGTTCGTGTGAGATTCGATTTCAACGAGATTCGCTGGATTCACGGATTCGATTACTGGAACGGACAATTCAAGGAATCAACCAGTGTTAGTCGGCGTTACTAAAAACCGCCGTCACTCATCCACAGCTATTAATTTTTGCGGGGCACTCATCCATGTCACGAATTCTCGTTAACAAGAGTCACCGTCGTGGTGCGGTCGCTGCCCTGTTTGCACTCTTGCTTATTCCCATGCTGGGTTTGGTGGCACTGGCTGTCGATTACGGCTATTTACTGACCCTGCGGAACGACTTGCAGCGCACCGCAGATCATGCGGCACTTGCAGCTGTTCAGGATCTGGTACCCGATGATGATGGAGAACAGAATCTGGCCGCGGTCCGAGCTACTTTGCGACATTACGTTGAACAGAATGCCGGCGCCGAGTTCAAGGTCCAGGACAGCGACATAGAGATTGGCCGGTACGATCCAGACACAATTTACAGTTCGGTGACACTCCTCAACGATGGAATTGCGGATACCGTCCGAGTCACATTGCGTCGTGACGATGTCGCCAATGCATCAGTTTCACTGTTCTTTGCCAGATTACTGGGTATTGATGAGGCGGACCTGCGCGTCACAGCAACCGCCGTGCTGCAAAAGGGTCGTTTCCTGGAACCCGGCGTGGGAGTTCTGCCAATCGCCATTTCGGAAAATTCGTGGGATTCACTTTCTCAGGATGAGCTCTGGCGAATCTACAGTGACGGAAAAATACGCAATGACAACAACCAACCGATACCAGGCAACTGGGGCACGGTCGACATCGGCAATGGCAACAACAGCACTAAAGACCTGCGTGATCAAATTGAGAACGGACTCCGCCAACGTGACCTCGATGCAATGGCGGATGATAATGTGATTCCGTCCAACGACCACATCGATTCCGACCGGCCCATGTGGGTCGAAGGCGATACCGGGTTATCGTCAGGCATGAAGCACGCTGTCGAAAATGTCATCGGAACCACTAAACTGGTCCCCATCTACAACCAAACCAATAACGGCAATGGTAACAATTCCGGGTTCCGGGTTACCGGTTGGGCTGTGGTCAAGGTGATGGACTCTCATTTTGCGGGCAGCAAAAACACCTATATCGAGGTCCAGAAATCGTATACCTACGATCGAAATCTCACTCCGTCGAACGATCTTTCGAATACCAGCAGTACCATTGAGGGTGCGTATACAACACCGGCCCTGATTCAGTAACAATTTGCACCATCCGAAGTCACGGTTAACAGCACTGCATTGCAGCAGTGCTTTTTTTGTGCGACCGCTGGTCACATCACAACAACTCGGTCACACGGAGGGTTCATCATCCAGGCGAATTGACAAGTCGGCCCTGAATCCGGATCATCATCGGGTGTAGTCTGTCTTTTTGTGGAATGATTAACCGGATGAGCAAGCAATACATCTTCACTATGACCGGGCTCGTCAAAAAGCACGGTTCCAAAACGATTCTCAACGACATCTGGCTGTCGTTTTATCCAGGCGCCAAGATCGGTGTGCTCGGTCGAAATGGCGCCGGCAAGAGTACCATTCTGCGTATCATGGCCGGCATCGATACGGACTTTGATGGCGAGGCCCGCCTAACCGAGGGCTTCACCAGCGGCTTTCTGCCACAGGAACCTGAACTGGATCCATCAACGGATGTGTGGGGCAATGTTCAGCAAGCAGTAGCTGACCGTCGGGGCCTGATTGACGAGTTCAACGAGCTGACGGCCAAATGCGGTGAGGATCTCGATCCCGACGCCATGCAAAAAGTGTACGATCGCATGGCCAGAGTACAGGACCAAATCGACGCCACCAATGCCTGGGAACTGGATCGCGAAATCGAAGTGGCTTTCGACGTTATGAATCTGCCACCGCGCGATGCCGACGTCACTACGCTGTCCGGCGGTGAAAAACGACGAGTCGCATTGTGCAAACTGCTGATGCGAAAGCCCGATCTGCTGCTGCTGGACGAGCCTACGAACCATCTGGATGCCGATTCGGTTCACTGGCTGGAACGTACGCTGCAGGACTATCCGGGCACCGTGGTTGCGGTGACTCATGATCGGTACTTCCTTGACAATGTGGCCGGCTGGATTCTGGAACTGGATCGGTCCGAAGGCTACCCGTTCGAAGGCAACTACTCATCGTGGCTGGAACAAAAACAGGCGCGGCTGGCTGTCGAGGAAAAACAGTCGGCAGCCCGGCAAAAAACCCTGCAACGGGAACTGGAGTGGATTCGGTTGGCGCCCCGCGCCCGACAGGCCAAGAGCAAGGCGCGGATTTCGTCATACGAAAAGATGGCGTCTGAACAGTTCCAGGATCAGCAAGAGGAATTCGAAATCCAGATCCCGCCAGGCAAACATCTGGGCGACCTCGTGATCACGGCCGACGACCTGTGCAAGGGCTACGGCGATCGACAACTGATCGACAACCTCACGTTTCAGTTGCCACCCGGCGGCATCATTGGCGTCATTGGGGCCAACGGCGCGGGCAAGACGACATTGTTCCGCATGATTACTGGTGACGAAAAACCGGACAGCGGAACACTGAAGGTTGGACCCACGGTGGAACTCGGATACGTAGACCAGTCACGCGAGGCGCTCGATCCGGACAAGACCATTTACCAGGAGATTTCCGGCGAACACGACACGCTGGAGATGGGCGGCCGCAATATCAATTCGCGGGCCTACGTAAATCGTTTTAATTTCCGCGGATCCGATCAGGAAAAAAAAGTCGGCGTCCTTTCGGGTGGAGAACGCAACCGCGTGCACCTGGCCAAGTTGCTGCGCCGCGGCTCCAATGTATTGCTACTCGACGAACCGACCAATGACCTCGACGTTGATACCTTGCGGGCGCTGGAAGAGGCAATTCTGAACTATGTCGGCTGTGTGGTTGTTATTAGCCACGATCGCTGGTTCCTCGACCGCATTGCTACCCATATCC
>JBPCVB010000576.1:0-6800 GCA_051010855.1 Pirellulaceae bacterium
GTATTCCGGTCCGCCTTCGGTCGTGCGACCAATCGCAACACGCGCACGATCGACAGGAAAATAACTCAGGCCGGTAGCCGGGCCAAGGACTGCCGGCAGTCCGTCGTGGGACGGGCTCCAGCGCACCAACTGCTGTGCGACCGCCTCATCGATACCTGGCGAGCGGGCTATTAACTGGTATCCGCGAATTCGCGAGTTGTTGTGCGAGGCGAACACTGCCTGCTCTACCTCGATCTGGCCCATTTCTTTTCCAATCGACAGAGAATCCAGTCCAGCGGCTCAACGATTCCCCGCGGTTGAACATGCAGTGGCACCTGAAACGGAGTTCCGTACTGATCCATGGCCTGAGCCGACCGGCCCACGACACTGGCTGCGGAAAAAGTGAACGACTGAAATTTTTCGGTGCAATAACGGATCAAGCCCGGCAAATTGGCATCGGCGAATCGCTGTGGATCTTGCTCGGCTTCGGGGCAACTGTCTGACTTGGTAAGCACAAATGACAGCGGCATCCTCACTTGCTTGCGACGTTCGTTTTGCGTGCGCGATCTGAGGTCTTCAACATAGGTCGCCAGCTTGACCGCGAAAATATCTTCAGAGCGCGGCTCTTCACGTACGCGTTGGGCGTCCAGCAAGATAATCAGTCCGTGTGAATTGATCAGCAAACTGCGAATCGCCGTGGACGTGCCGGCATGTTCGAGTTCGTGAGCCAGCACCTCACCGGCGATATCCGGCGTGATCACGTCAAAACGACGCCCTGGTTTGCGATGGCTAAACGCCTCACAATGAACCCAGTTCCAGTGATCTGGCTCGTTTTGCGTCTTGGGCGGAAACCGACGCGATTCCAGTGCCGTCACTGTGTTTTCCTGAACTTCAAGCGTAAAGGATCCGTTGGGCAAACAGCCCATGCCATTGCATCCCTTGCTGAGCATGTCCAGCAGCATTCCCAGGAATACGGTTTTACCTGCGCCGCTGGCACCCAGCACAGTGATCATCTTCGTATTCTTTTTCAACGCAACCGAACGACTGACCTGAACTGGTGTCAGGCAACGAGGGCACACACGCCCTGATTCCAGCACCTGGGTACCGCAGGTAACGCAATAGATTTCCGGGCACTCAACAAGCCACTTTGGTTTTCTTCCCATCGGTGTCTTTCGCAAAATGATTTCAATGATTTGGTTCAGGCGTGTTGCTGGATTGCGTCCGCGGGAACGCTGCAACGAAAACCGGTATTGTTGGCGCGAACCATCGCGGGCTGCCCGGAACGGAACTGACAGGTCGCATGGCTGTGGAAATAGGTGTCGAACGCGCCACCGCGAACTTCGTACATCTCGCCATCGGCTTCCGGCAACGCTTCGGGCAGGGCAAACCGGCTGTCGGTCCACTCCCATACGTTGCCTATCAGCTGATAGATGCCGTTGGGCGTTGCGCCATCGGCGTATTGATTCACAGGCACGGTCGCACAACGATCCCCATGCCACAAGTTGGCGCGGCGATCTTCATACACGCTGCCCCACGGGTACCGTGCCGAATCAGCCTTGCCGTCTACCGTCAGGTGCCACGTGCCCGCGCGTTGCCACTGGATAGGTCCGGGCAGTTGTTTCCCAACCCAGCTGGCGTAGGCCGTTGCTTCGTACCAGCTGATGCCTGTAACCGGGTGTTCCATTCGTTCACGTGGCGGCTTGCCCTGTTTCCAGAAATCTGGTCCCGCAGTTCCTGTTAGGTCAACGAACTGCACCATTAACGGCCAGATGTGGTTGGGCCACAACGACAAGTCCGCATAGCCGCCAGCCTTGACGAACTGCAAGTAATCGCTGTTGGTTACCGCCATACGGTCCATGTAGAAGCTCTTGCTTTTGACGACCTGCAATTTTCCTTCGGCAAAGGAAAACGACTCTGCGTCGGCGGCTTCGTTTGATTCACAAACCAGGGCGATGCGTCCAGCCGGTACCAAAGCCATATCTTTCTGCAGCAACTTCCACCCTTTGCGGGCTTCCGTCGGTGACGCCGCAGAGTCAATTGCCAGCGCGTGACAATATCCCAACCGTTTGTTTTCACTCGCACGCGGTCCCGCAGGGGAATTGGATCGCAAGGCGTTTACTCCAGCCGTCGGTTTCACCATCGACGCCAGACTGACAATATTGTTGTCCTGCATTTTTGGTCCTATCTTTGATGCTTGCTGTGTTGATTGATTTGCATTTGCAGCTGCTGCATTTCCAGCACGTCCAGTGTCTCGTCGCCGGATTGGCTGCCGACGGCCGGTGACAGTTCATGACCAGGCATAGCCTGATTTGCGAATGCCCGCGATCGGTGGGTACTGGCCGATTCGGCCAGCGTGAGTTCACGTTCGCGTTGTTCGAGTTGCTGCCATGCGATCGCGAGTTCTTCGCTGGCTCGGGTCAAGCGGGCGATTTCTGCCTGCTTTTCCATCTCCCATTGCCGCTGTTCCTCGTTGAGTGCCGCCGAACGGCGTTGTGTCACATCGAACGCGGATTGCGTGTCACTGTATTCCGACATTGCCAGTTGCAAGGACTCAGCCCGATCATCGAAGAATTTTTCGATGCGACGAGTCACGGCGCGCAGTCGGCGTATCACCTCGCTGGCATCCGTTGTCGAATTGGTTATTGGTTTTTCCATGACAGTTCCAGCGCCAAATTAACGACCATCGAGGCGATTCCAGATTCGCGAGATGCGGGAAGCCAGGCTGCGTTCCTTGCGTTCACGTTGTTCCTGTTCGTGGATTTCCTGCAGATGCTGACGAAACGCCCGCGTCCTGACATCGGGGTTGTCCTCTGTCAACTCCTGAGAGTTGGCTGATACCTCAAGTTGCTCACGCAGCTTTGTCAGTTCGGCCTTTTGACGAGCAACCCTGGCACGCTCCTGCGCCAAATCGATTTCGTACTGGCGAATCTGTTCCTGCCGTTCGGCAAACTGAGACAGTTCGTCGCTGTTGGTGCCAACTTCGCCCATCAGCTTTTCCAGTTGCTGGCCTTCAGCCCGGGCAGATTCCAGGTCGGCAACCAGCGTCGCATTGCGTTGAGTCAGCTTTGCGATCTGAGCCTGCGCCCGTTGCTGGAACTCCGCACCCTCGCCGCCAACAACGCGGGACAGGTTTTCTGCCGCTTCCTGTTGCTGCCGGGCTGCTTCTTCCAGCCGTGCCTGGAGCTTTTCCTCACGAGCACGCCATTGTTGTTCTCGATCCGCGATTCGTGTTTCGATTTCGCTGACCCAGGATTCCAGTTGCTTCCGTTCTTCGTGCTCGGCATGCGTCGCCTCATCGGCTACCTGTACCATTTCTTCCAGATTGCGTACGCGTTCATCCGCTTCACCCAGTTCGTCCAGCAACTGTTCAAGCCGATCAACCAGCTTGGTCGTTTCAGTATCGTCGACGGGCGATTCGTTAACCGGTCCGGAACTGTTGATCGCTTCAGAGAGCTCAGTGTCGCGTTGCGCAAGCTCGGCATGCAGATGTTCAATTTCTGCCCGCATCAATTCGGAGTCGTCCGCCAACATGGGATCGCTGGCCAACGGGGCGGTTGATGTCGGCGGTTGCGATGTCAGCTGGTATTCCAACTCCTCCCGCAGTCGCTGAATTTCCGCATTGGCATCAGCCAGCTGCTGTTGCACGCCGTACTCACCTGCGACCGGCACAGCTATGTCGTCCAGTTTCGGTATGTCGTATCCGTCCACCGATTTCAGAATGGCTGTGTCCGAAGGACATTCCATTGGCGGCAGGGCCTTTGACACAGCAATTCCGTCAGTTTCCGGTCCCTCAGGCATTGCCGGTTCAAACGTATCGGACGTTGATTCCTCGACTGGATCGGCGGCCGGCGTGACGCTGGGACTGACGAAGGTCGCTGTTAATGTTGCGTCGGAGGTGGTCACAGCAAATCGCAGTTCGTAAGGACCAAGGATCAATTGATCTTCTGGCCGAACCAGTGTTTCGCAGTAAATCTTTTCGCCGTTAACGTAGGTACCGCTGTCCGAATACCAGTCACTGACAAACAACTTGCCGTCGGTCATGCGAACCACGCAATGCCGCGGGCCAACACCGTTGCCTTTGATTTGCACGCCACACGACTCGTCGCTTCCCAAAATCATGCTGGTTCCATCATCCATACGATGCAGGCCGACAACTTCGGTGCCATGCCGCACCTGAATCATGGCAACCAGACTGCCCGGCAGCTTTTTAGTCTCGATCGACACTTCTCACACTCCTCACTGACATTTCATTTTGGTCTTGAAATAGGTTTAGTCTGGAGTCCGGATCAGGAACAATCGACTACAGCGGCGGTCGGGACTTCGACGACCGGGCGCTCTTCACTCCACAATCTCGCCAGTTCGCGATCGGATTCCGGCCATTCACGCACAGTTTCCAGACGGCCAGCTGCCCATTCCGGTTCCTGCTGGAGTCCGGCAGAAACGCCCAGCCAGCGAACTCCTTCCAGTTCACCAGGGCAGTTATCCACGAGTTGTCGAACTACTTCGCTGGCATGTTCACAATCGAGATCAAACAATACGGCATCAGGTCGCACTCGACGCAGCATTAACTTGATGGCCAGCAAATCACGCACGACCCTGCCGCTAACGGAAGTTGATTCGTTGCGGAAATAGTCAGTCAGACGACGTGCATGCTCGGCATCTCCAGTGACGGCAAAAACCGTGGGTGTGTTTTGTTTTTCCTGTCGTGTAACTGCTTCAGCATTGGTCAGGCCTTGCAGTACCCGATAGATTTCCGCAGGTGCCAGAGGTGAACGCTGAGCGAGTTCGTCGGCAGTAGCCGGAGCCGACAGCGAGTTAAGCAATTGCATGTGGCTGGCGGCCAGCCCGGCTCGGTCAAGATTCTGTCCGCGTTGTGGACTTTTCACGAACGCCAGCGATTGCAGTTGCTCGGGAGTCGGGTCCTCATCGCGCGAAGCCAGGGAGGCATCCACCATCAACGCCAACAGACTGATGTCCAGTGGCAATTTGGCGAACAGCACCGGCGATTCTGACCGCGTATCAAAACGAAAACTGCGTGGCGAGTTTTTCAGGCTGTAATCCAGCAGCAACGCGGCCTGGTGCCGCAACAACTGCTTGAGCAGTCGGGCGTCCAAAACCTTGTTATCCAATAGTTCAACCAGCCCGTCGATCTCGCTGCAGTTTTTGCCACGCATGGTGAACTTGACCATCGGTGCCAGATCCACAATCGCTTCGGGCAACGCATTGGCGATCATGGTGATATCAATGCCTGATCCCGTAACCGCCTGAATCCGGCCACCGGACATGTGAATCGCGACGCGACTGCGACCAAAGTCAATTTCCAGCTGCCCGGCCTTGCTGCCGTTGTTCAGGAAATCGAGTACTTCACGCAAACCGAAACTACGGAAGTCGCCCGACAGATCGCCGTCAGCCTGCTCGTCGATCACTTCCGGCACCGCCGTACCTCCGGACTGCGAATCGACGATCATCGACGCCGTCTCCAGGGCGTTGGCCACAATCGTACGCAACAGATCAGGCGTGTACGGCTTGGGCAACATGTCAACGACATTGTCCAGGTCGGTGTATTCGGCGTAGGCCTTTTTGCGAAGTGTCGAACTGCAAACAACGGGAATACGTTTGGTTTGCGGATTCTCAATCAGTTGGCAACATACTTCGTAACCAGTCGTGCCGGGCAGTTGATGATCCAGCAAAATAAGGTCTGGCAGCTCTTCGGCGGCCGTCGCAATGCCCTCCTCTGCCGTGGCCGCCATGATTACACGATAGCCATCGGCACCAAGTTCGTTGTCAATTAGACGGCGAATGGTCGCGCTGTCGTCAATGACCAAAATCGTTTTCTCACTCATGGTTGTCTCCGGAAGATGGTTTATTTTCTGTTTCGCTTAGTTCATCAATTTGGTTGATCACGGCTACCAGCGATTCCTCAGACGCCGGTTTAGTGAGATACGCGAAAGCACCGTTTTGACTAACGCGGTCCCAGACTTCGTCGCGTGGACGACTACTGACTACAACAACTGACGTGTCCAGCTGGCCGCTTTGGCTAAGTTCGCCAAGCAGTTCCATGCCGTCCATCCTTGGCATGTCGATGTCAGTAGTGATCAGGTCAAAATCGTCCTGTCGCAGGCAGCTGAGCGCTTCAATTCCATCGCCGGCTTCAACAACCTCGAAACCCTGTCGCCGCAATCCCCTTGCCAGGCTTTTGCGAACGCTCATGGAGTCGTCAACAACCAACGCGCGACGGAATGACTCGACACTGGATTCGTGCTGGTCGTCGGTCGCAATATCGTTGGCGGATTCTTCCCCCTGTTCGCCAAACCGACGACACCACTGACGGGTGCGGTCAACGTTCAGCAACAAGACCGTCTCGCCATTTCCTGCCAACACAACGCCGTTAAACAAAGGATGGCGGCGAATCGTCGTCGGCAGCGGTCTGACGACGACTTCATCCGGACCAAGAATTTCGTCAACACGCACGCCGGTTTGCCCCTCCAGCATCAGCGAGGCTGGTTGGGTAGCGGTTGCATCGTCTGATTTGACTCCCAATGCCGCCGCGAGCGATACGAATTCCGCGTCCTCGGCGTCACCACGCAGTTGTCCATTGGCTGCAACGACCGAGCGCATGGGCAGAGCGAACAGTTGTCCGCCTGCGCGGACGACCATCACATGTTCAATTCCGGTTGTCAGCGGGATGGAAACCCGAATCTGGGTTCCTTCACCAGCCACTGAATCCATTTCGATGCGGCCGTGCATGCGATCAATTGCCGTGGCCACAACGTCCATGCCCACACCGCGACCAGCAACCTCGTTGGCGCTCTCCCGAGTCG
>JBPCVB010000577.1:0-8958 GCA_051010855.1 Pirellulaceae bacterium
CAAGTCGTCCGGGTGTCGGTCAGCGACACGATTCAGGACGCCGGGTTCTGGCTGCCAGTCGCCGCTCTGCAAAAGGACGCACGGGGATTGTGGACCTGTCTGGTTCTGGAACCGCACGAAAACGGCAGCTCACAAGTGGTCGCGCGTCGCCTGGTCGAAGTGTTGCACACCGAACAGGATCGCGTTTTCGTACGCGGCACGCTCGGCGCCGGTGACCTGGTGATCGACCAGGGCGGACACCGGGTGGTTATTGGCCAGAGAGTGAAACAGGTCAATGAACCTGAACGACTGGCGTCCCGGTAATAAAGACAACCTTCAGCCTTCGAAATTCCTTGTTCGACATTCTGCGGTTCTTCACCCATGCCGGAATATCGAATATCGAACAAGGAATGATGAACCGACGAAGTCGTTAACACGATCAAGGTAACGCCAAACAAAGGGGAGACCAAACCAATGCTCGACTTGTTTTTCAAAGACCGCCGGTTACTGATAGTTTCCCTGTTCTTGATCGTCGTGGCCGGGTTGAGTGCGATGGCTACGTTGCCGCGGCTGGAGGATCCCGAACTGGTGCCGCGTCGCGCGCTGATCTACACCGCCTACGCGGGAGCCGACGCCAGCCGCGTCGAATCGCTGGTCACACGCAAAATCGAGGACCGTTTGCTGGATGAAATCGAGCAAATCAAGGAACTGGAATCCACGTCGCGAGCCGGTATCTCCACCATCTCTGTCGAACTGGGTGATGAAGTTGCCAATGTCGACGAGATCTGGTCGCGGATCCGTGACGAACTGGATGATGTACAGGCTGAGTTGCCAGAGGGGGCAGGGGAACCCGATTTTGAAGACATGGAGATTCGCGGCCATGCCATGATCGCCGCATTGACCTGGCAAGGCGACGCACCGGCCAACTATTCCATCCTGATCCGCGTGACCGAAGAACTGGAAGACCTGCTGCGCGGACTCAAGGGAACCGAAAGCGTCGAGCTGTACGGTGCGCCCGAAGAGGAAATCGTGGTTGAGGCAGACGCCGCGCGACTGGCTTCCATCGGGTTAACGATCAGCGATCTGTCGCGGCAGATTCGACAAACCGACTCGAAAGTGCCTTCGGGTCTGCTACGCAGTTCCACGACCGGCGATTTGGTCATCGAAATCGAGGGCGAACTGGACTCGCTGGATCAGATTCGCCAGACTCCCCTTCAATACGGCGCAGATGGACAGTTTGTGACGGTTTCGGACGTCGCCACGGTTCGCAAAGGCATTCGACAACCAGCATCGGATCTCGCTTTCGTGAACGGACACCAGGCCGTGGCAGCCGGCGTATTCGTCGAATCGGATTACCGGGCGGATCGTTGGGCCAATGTCGCGC
Organism: Pirellulaceae bacterium; assembly: GCA_051010855.1. Lineage (GTDB taxonomy): Bacteria > Planctomycetota > Planctomycetia > Pirellulales > Pirellulaceae > CAJQPP01. The sequence goes on from JBPCVB010000577.1 coordinate 1,364, forward strand.
GGCACGAAATCGAGCAGTTTCGTGCCGCCTTGCCTGAGGGGCTGGGATTGGAGATGGTGTTCGACCAAAGTCGTTACACGGGGCAGAGGCTGCAGGACCTGTCGATGAACCTGTTGCTGGGTGCAGCATCAGTCATGATCGTCCTGTTTGTAATGATGGGCTGGCGTTCGGCCATCCTTGTTGGTTCGGCGCTACCGCTTTCCGCGTTGATGGTGCTGGCTGGCATGCGACTGGCCAACATACCGCTGCACCAGATGTCGGTCGCCGGGTTAATCCTCGCGCTGGGACTGTTGATTGACAACGCGATCGTGATGGTGGACGAAGTGCGAGAACGGCTGCGTCAGGGAAAAGACGCTGCCGAGGCGATTCGCAAGAGCGTCCAGCACCTCGGCATCCCGTTACTGGGCTCGACGTTGACGACCGTGCTGGCGTTTATGCCAATTGCCCTGATGCCAGGCAGTCCGGGCGAATTCGTAGGCACCATCGCCTACAGCGTGATTCTGTCGTTGATTAGTTCCCTGTTCCTGGCCATGACCGTTGTGCCGGCGCTGACCGGGATGCTCGACCGCATTGGCTCGCGTAGCAATTCGAGCTGGCTCGACCATGGTGTGTCGATCGGAGGTGCGCGTCGCGTCTATCGCGGTTTGTTACAACGGTTTTTTGCCAGGCCCTGGCTGGGCATCGTTACGGCCATCATGTTGCCGGTGGCTGGATTTCTGGCCGCCACGCAATTGACCGAGCAATTCTTCCCGCCCACCGATCGTGACATGGTCCACATCGAAGTGGAAATGCCCAAACACGCTTCGGTGGCGCAAACGGAACAAGTCACGCGTGAAATTCGGGACCTGATCAGGCAGCACGCCGAGATCGATGAAGTGCACTGGTTCCTCGGCGAAAGCGCACCGTCGTTCTACTACAACATTGTTCGCGACCAGGACGAAGCTGCGTTTTATGCTCACGGCATCGTCCAGCTGCAATCGGCCGACAACGTGGTGCCTTTGATTCGCAGTGTTCAACGAGAACTGGATACACGCTTTCCGATGGCCCGTGTCCTGGTGCGACAGCTGGAACAGGGTCCGCCGTTTAACGCCCCGATCGAGCTGCGTATCTATGGCCCGGATCTGGCGCAACTGGAACAACTCGGCAACGAAGCTCGTAGAGTCCTCTCGGACGTCGCCGACGTGACACATACCGATGCCTTGCTGGCCGACGCCATGCCCAAGCTGGTGTTTCAGGTCGATGAAGAGAAGTCGCGTCGCGCGGGCATCGACAAATCATCGCTGGCCGCGCAGATGAGCGCGACACTCGAAGGTGCTGTGGGAGGATCTGTGCTGGAGGACAGCGAAGAGCTGCCCGTGCGTGTGCGGTTGCCCAACCAGGAACGGGGCGATTTAAGCAGGATCGCTTCGCTGGACATACTGCCGACGGGAGGCGTTTCGGCTGACAACAACTGGCTTCCGCTGACCTCATTGGGTGAAGTTGAGCTGGTCGCCGAGCGTTCAGCGATAACGCGTCGCAATGGACGACGAGTCAACACCGTGCAGGCTTTTGTTTCTGCTGGCGTCTTGCCGGGCAAGGTGCTGGGCGAGTACCGCCAGAAACTCGAACAGGCCGGTTTTGAGTTGCCACCGGGCTACACTTCGGAGTACGGAGGCGAAACGGAGGAACGCAGTGCGGCCATTGGCGGTTTGTTGTCCTCGGTGCCGCTGTTGATGGTGCTGATGGTTACGACGCTGGTGTTGGCACTGGGCTCGTTTCGCCTGGCGGCCGTCATTGGTACCGTGGCAATGTTGTCGATGGGCCTGGGCCTGGGCTCGTTGTGGGTGTTTGGCTATCCGTTTGGATTCATGGCAATCATTGGCAGCATGGGTCTGATCGGAGTGGCCATTAACGACTCGATCGTCGTGTTAGCAGCTTTGCGAGAGAACGAACAAGCCAGCGCCGGCGACCGCGAGGCCACCGTGGATGTGGTGATGCGTTCGACCCGACATATCCTGTCGACCACGCTTACCACCATCGCCGGGTTCACGCCATTGATTCTGGCTGGCGGAGGGTTCTGGCCACCCCTGGCGATCGCCATCGCCGGCGGCGTCGTGGGAGCGACGGTGCTGGCGCTTGTATTCGTGCCCTCGGCATTTCTTTTGGTTCAGGCATGGCAACCACAGACGGTCCCGAAAGAACGTCGCGTTTCAAGGATGGATAGCGGAGTTCCTGCGCTGACGCCGATCGGCCGACCCACCATGGAAGAGGCCATGGCCTGATTTTCTTGTCCCTGAAAACAGTTCCAGGTCAGTGTGACAAATCTGAATACAAGCACGACGCGCCAGCGAGTGAATCAGAAACGCAGGAATTACACTCACTTCCGCTTTCGTGCTTGTATTGCCAGGCGAACCAATGGACACAAGTGATGGCACCGTCGCGCCGCCGAGGACTTTGCCATTACGGTGGTCATTGGGACTACTTAATCAGACGCCACAGGAAATCGACTCCAGAGTCGATGGCGTCATCTTTTTCTTGCTGTTTTGCTTCCCAGTCAGCGCGTTCGCGAGCTTTTCGCTCGCGGATCTTCTTGTCACGCTCGGAAACGTAGGCGGGCTTGCTGTCATCAGAACCTTCGACACGCCGACGCTTGCTTGTATCTTCAAAGAAAAACGAACCACAGAGCAGCCAAACGCCAAAAAAAACGACTGCCGTGATCCCCACGGTCTTCCAGTCATTGATAGACCGGTGGTTGCCGATCCTTTTTTCCAGGTCCAGTTCTTCGCGCTTTTGATCCAGCGTTAACTGGTGAAAACGTTGTTCCGGGTCGTCGTCGTAGTACATGTCGGTGAGGCGGGGTGAATGAGCCGTAGTGCGTAATCGGTTACTTGATCAGGTGTCGCAGGAATTCGACACTCTCGTCGAATGCATCGCGTTTGGGAGGCGCGGCCTGTTGCTGTTCCCGCGCGCGGCGTTCAGCGATCTCCTGGTCCCGCGGCGAGACATATTTGGGCATGCCATCGTGAGGTGAGCGAACACGCGGCTGGTCAAAACTGATCCCGGTCATCGAGCAGAACAACCACAAGGCACCAAGAACGGCAAGCACGGTAAAGCCCAGAGTCTTCCACTGGGTCAGGTGCCGGTTGTAGCCGATGGTGTTTTGGTACTTGCCCGTTTCGGACGCCAGACTTTTTTGAAAGCGGATTTCCGGATCGTCGTCGTAATACATGGCTGGCCCCGAAGAGTTCAAAGATGCCTGTATCCAAAGCCTGGCATACTGGCGTTGTCCATGTTTTGCCGTGCAGGCAGCAGACTGTGAACAAGGCTGTCCGACGGCCCGTCAGAAACGGCGGTGCGGTTTGTAGCGGTCGTGCGGGGAGGTGGTTATGGAACCGCAGAATTTCGAACAAGGAATGTTGAAGGCAGAAGTTTGTGGACGAGCCAGGATGAACCACCAGAGCTCGCAGTCACGAGGATAATACTCACTCCAGCGGTTTGCCCAAACTTGCAATTTGCATTTTACAATTTGCTATTTGCATTGTCCTAAAACCCCAGCTCCGCTTGCAGCGGCTCGCTGTTGTAATGAGCGATGTAGTCCTTGACCTTGACCTTGCGAGCGGTGTTGTCGCTGCTCATGTAGCGGATTTTTCCATACACCGATCGCACCGGACCCCACGCCCGGTCGTAACGACCCAGGCACCAGAAGATTCCGCTGCAGGAATTCGGATTGCGTCCGTCCAGCGCGTACTTGTTGTTCAGTTCGATCATGACTTCAAGCGATTCGCGTGGCGTGGGTGACCACTCGAAGATCTTTTTTCCCCACAGCATCCGCAGGTAGTTGTGAATACGGCCTTCACGAACCAGCTGGTTCTGCGCGGCGTTCCACAACGGATCGTGCGTCGCGGCGGTCTCGAATTCCTCCAGCGTGTACAGGTATTCGCGGGGGTCTGAGGCATGCTGCTCCAGCGTTGTGCGAGCCCATTCGGGCAGCGATTCGTACCGGTCAAAATCGTCGGTCAGCGCGCACATGTTGTAGCCGATTTCGCGCCACGTAATCAGTTCATCCAGAAACGACTCGACCTCCGGCGCTGCGCCCCACCAGCCTTCACGGCTGCCAGTGGCTTTTCCGGCAATACATTCGGGCGACCAGGGTTTCCACGCCATGACCTTGTCAAACACCTGATGCGCCGAGATGTGCCCAAAGTGCAACCAGGGTGACAGTCCGCTGGCCACATCCTGCTGAGGCTGGTTGCGCAGTTCGGCATACAGTGGCAGTCCGGATTTGATGAAATGCTTGAGCTGTTTCTCGGCCGCCCGAGAACCACCCGAAAGTCCATCAACCACCGACACGCTGTGATCGATCGGAAACTGCTTTACGACAGCGATATCTTTTTCGAGTGCCGCCAGATCGGCAGGTGGCCATTGTTTCAGGATCGCGGCGGGCAGTTTTTCCAGAACAGGAATTTCCAGATTGCGAAAAGGTGCTGCTCGAGGCGTCTTCTGCAAATGCGGCTGGAGGTGCTTTTGCAAGTAGCGGCGGAAGTCATGTGCGCGAGAGAACACTCGATCCGTGGCCCGCATTGGCATCAGGCCGTTGGAATCAACCAGTTCCAGCCGCACGGGCACCTGGCGAGCTGCCGACTCGATCATGCGAGGCAAAAAGAAACACGGAAAATCGTCACTGACCACAACGCAGGACTTTTCGGCCAGCTTTCGCAGCAGGCCCTTGCCGTCGCCTCGTCGCGGCTCCAGGTAGGGATAATAGATGACCGGCTTGCCTTCAAGTGCTGCCCGATTGTCGATCATGCCCTGAATGACAAAGGCATGAATGCGGTCACTGGCCCAACGATAGCCGGCGCGTAAGGCCTCGAGGATGACCAGCGGTTTGTTTAGTTCGCGGCACCACTCGATTGCCCGGTCCAGTGAAAAACTGGATCCCGTACGGCGATTGGCGATCATCCAGTACAGCACATAGTCGCCGCGCGGATTTACTTCCTGCGTCCCGGAAATGCGGATACGGATGTCGGGAACCGCTGCCGATGCCATGGCGAGTGTTTACCTGGATTTGAAGCGGAATGCTGAAACCGCATTCAACTCGCGAATGAATAACTCGTTGCCACTGGCGGCCAGGTGCGCCCATGTTTCCTGATCGCTAATCCGGTGTTGGCTCAGCAAATCAAACTTTTCCGGAGTCGCATTGAACATCAGCAACTCACCGCGCTGGTCCAGGGCTAACACCTTGTCGTCCTGCAACAACAAACTGGCGTACTTGCCGTACGGCTCGCTGGTCCACTTCGTTTCACCGCTTTCCAGATTGATACAGGTGAAACGCTGGTTACGCAAATGCATATACAGATGGCCATCTTTCACCACCGGCGAGGACATGTAGGCCTGGGACCGGTTTTGCCAGGCGGTCGACGAGTCCCATTCCTCGCCGCTGTGACTGACGTTGTACATAAAGGAACGTCCGCCATAGGCGCTGGTGAATACTGAGTCGCCAAATGCAGTGGGTGTCAGGATATTCATTCCGCGAAACGTGGGCACTTCCTGCGACCACAACACCTTGCCGTTTTCCGGATCAACGCCTGCCAGAAACGAACGTGTCTGGACCAGCAATTGCATTTGACCATTCAGTTCGGCAATCACGGGCGAGGAAAAGGCGCTGCCCATCATGCCACCGCCGTCACGCAACGTTTGCCAGATCATTTCGCCGGTGTGCTTGTTGATCTTGCAGAACGCTTCACCAGCCTGAACGTACAAATCGTCGCCAATAATCAGCGGCGAAGAGACGAAGCCGAAGTCCGGCTTGCGGGTACCGCGTTCCCCCGGGAAATCAATTTTCCAGATTTCCGAGCCGTTTTCGGCATTCAGACAGACCAACATGTCGACCATGCCGCCAACGTATAATTTCCCATCACTATAGGCCGGCGTGCTGCGAATCCAGCTGCCGTTGGACGCGGCATAGAAAGGAACCTGCATCGATCCGGTCCAGCTGGCTTCCCACAGCTGCTGTCCGGACTTGCGATCCAGAGCGCGAACGACCTCGTACGATTTGTCTTTGGTTTCGGTGACAAACACCTTGTCACCAACAACCAGCGGACCGGAATAACTCGGGCCCATTTCCACTCGCCACACACGTTCCAGCGTGGAGTCATCCAGTTGGTCAGGCAATGGGGAACCGTTGAATATGCCGGTACGCTCAGGCCCGCGCCATTGCGTCCAATCCTGTTGCTCGTCGCCGGTTTGGGCGAATAGTACCGAACCGCCCAGTGAAACGATGCACGTGCAAAGTGCCGAAAGCAGGTAACGTCTCATAATATTCATCCTGAAAGGGTATTGGGGCTGGATTGTAATTATTATGTCGCGCTAGGTACCCGAAATACCAGCCGACGATTGTGTTGGCGTTACCCGATGCGTGTACATTGACGACGCAAGCGACTGGAACTGTTGCAGATTATCGCTGTATGACGTGAATTGCATCTGACGCCGAACATCCTCGGTCAACGCGCGGCCTCCCAGCGACAGCAGCGTAGCGCCGTTCAGCGCGTTGCGAAACTCGGCGAACCGCGGCAGAAATGTCTGCAAATCCTCGACATAGGACACGCTTAGCCAGAACAAACGGGGTTGCTGGTCCCGCGCGGCCTGAGCCAACGTGGACAAGGGCAGCAGCGAACCCAGTGACTGGCTACGCCAACCCAGTTCGCGTAATACCAACTCCACCAAAGTAGTGGGTAACATATAGGGGTCCTTTTCGGGGGCACCACCGATACCCAGCGGCGCATCGATTGCCGGCTCGGGAATTAGCGTGCGTAACTCATTCAACACGCGCATGGTTATCTCGCAGGCGCGTCGCTCCTGGTAGATCTCCATCGAACCCTGCTGCCAGCGAAAACCGATCTGGTGGAATGCCGGTGAAATCAACTGGTCACTCAGTTCAGCGACGGTCATGCCATCCAGGAAAAGTTCGTACAGGATCTTGCCGGCTGCCTGCTCGTCGCCAGCGGTCAGAGCGGCAATGTATTCCTGGAGGGAAGGCTCGATGTCCCGTTTGCCAGGGCGAATGTCGCCGGGTAGTCCAAGCAATTCCGACTTCAGCAACGAGTAATCACTTCTCCGCAGGAAGTCGACCAGCGACGCGCGGGAAATCCGGCGATGACCGCCGGCTGTTTTTTGAAAGTCGATAAGCCCCCGGTCACACCAGCGTTTCATGGATGACTCGCTCACGCCGATCGCCTGAGCGACCCGCTTGGGAGTCAATTTGACAGCTTTCATCTTGTTGCCTCCAAACACGATACACCTCCCCAAAATCGTTCATAAGAATACTCTAGATGACTGTTTTGAACGATTCAGCCGCCTCCATTAGACCGCGACCGTTCGGCAGTGAAAACGGAAATAATCCAAAATTTCCGGAATATTTTTGCGAATCCAGGTTGCGGCCGGCATCGAATAACGGGTCATCTAAGGAGTTTCACGTGAACGATTTCCCAGGTAGATGCTGTGAAAACTGGTCGTTTTGAGGTGTTTTGCGCCCGTTTGGCGGGGCGTTGCAATGCATTGTCCGTGGTTGCCAATGCCCCGGTTGGGGATGCCAACGTGGATATGCTGGCCCGGGAGTC
>JBPCVB010000578.1:0-3241 GCA_051010855.1 Pirellulaceae bacterium
GTTATCGCCAACGTTCGACATTGACAAGGAATTTTCCAGTGATCGACTGGACCAGTTGTCAGGCGTGGGCAGCGAACAGGTGGGTGAGATCGATTGCCTGAAGACCGAATTTGTCAACGAACATCAAACCACCAGGCTGTGGTATGTGAGTTTCGACGAGCCCGTTCGGATCATCCAGTCCGTGCACCTGATTGAAGCCTCCAAAAAACTGGCCGTTTGCCGCTACGATGAGCAACAATCAGGAACCGGTTTGCTGCCAGCCACGGTTCGCCTCGAAAATCGCCGGGACGACGAATTGAGGAGGTATCGCAATATCTCACTCACCGAGTTTGAAGAAACGCCTGTCGACGATGAAGTGTTTACGCTGAAGGGTCTGGGTTTGGAAAGAGGAATACCGGTGACTGATATTCGAATCCATCGTCGTATTGGCTACTGGGATGGAACGAAGTTGGTTGACGACCCTCCTCGATGATTGAAAATGCGTGTTGCAGCGCTCAAGCCGAACAGTTTGTCACCGACAATCTTTTGGCTTCCTCATCCAAAAACAAAATGCTGGAACTGTTTGAAAAAGCTGCGTTGTCGCAGGCAAAGACGAATTCGTTCACGGACTGTGTACAAAATTTGGAGTTGCCAAATCGAACCGGTATAATGAAGCATCCTCTCGGTTTTTACACCACACGTTAATTCTCCTTTTTTTGGGGGCAGAGCGATGAGAATACTGTGGACGTGTGTGGTTGTTTGTCTGTTGTGGCCTGTTTGCATAACGGTGGCCCAGGACCGTCCTTTCAATTCCAGCCAGCCCGACTATCCCAAGTGGTCGGCCTTCACCAACGCCCGCGTCGGCGACGACGAAAAGGTGATGGTTGAATACGAAGGTGAATGGGTCGAGTTGATGTGCTTTCACGGACAATCGACGGATGCGATTGTCGATTTCGCGAAAGAGCGGGTGGGAGAAAAATGGAAAGAACGTATTATCGAGGATCTGGTGCAACTGATTCGCCTGATGGGCGAGGAGATCGACGAGGAGACCAACATCGTGATTCGCGCCGAGGACGGCCACGACCAGATGATCGATGTCACGATGACCAGAGGCAACCGAAACCGGCTGATTAGCGCACAGCATGCACTGGAGGATGGACCGCGACGCAGGCGACCGGTGCCCCGGCCTGTGCTTCGCGGCAGACTCGGTGGCGATGAGTTGACTATGGAACTGCAAACGTTTCAGAATCAGCTTGAAGCACAGTTTGCATACTACGAGGCGAATGACGTCGACCTGGACGCACTGATTGCCGACACGCTCGCCCGGAACCCGGAAGGGATGACTCGCGACGAGCTATCGCTGGAAATCACGCGTCTGCTGGGGCACTTTATTGATGGACATGCCCGCGCTAGTGGCTTGCCCGACGCGGAGCATTTTCTGCCGTTTATTGTTGAAGCCAGTGGCGACCGGTTCGTGGCCTTCCATGCCGATCGCGAATCCCTGGTTAACGACGATTTTCCATTCATCACGAAGATTGATGGCGAACCGATCCAGCAGTGGCTGGAATCATTCGACCCGTTGATCTGTCTTGGATCAGACCAGTACCGTCGCAACGCACAGGTTGGATGGCTAAGGGATATCGGATTCGCGCGAAAGCTGATGGGCGCGGAACGCACCGACGAACCGCTGGAAGTCGAACTGGTCAATGACGCAGGTGAAACCACCAGCGTGACCCTGGACGTTGCCGATCGATTCCCGCGTCGGGGTGCCTGGCCCAGGACCATTGACTCCTCGATTCTGGACGATCACAACATCGGATATTTGCGACTGAACGCGATGGACGACGAGTCCAAACCACTGGTCGAAAAGTGGATGCCCGAATTTCGGGAAACCGACGGCCTGATCATCGACGTCCGGGGGAATGGCGGTGGATCACGCGAAGCGCTGGTCGAACTCGCGCCTTACCTGATGACCGCCGACGACCAGCCGCGAATTGGCAACGTGTGCAAGTACCGTCTTTACGACGAATTCGGCGAACACCATTTGTCGTCCGCCCGCTTTGTCTACCGACGCGACTCGAGCCGGTTCGGTGACGACGAACGCGCCGCCATCGACTGGTTCATGGGGGACTTCCAGCCCCAATGGGAGCCGCCGGCCGACAAGTTCAGCGAATGGCACTATTTGGTTTTCTCAAAAACCGAAGACGACCCGCGTTACGATTACACCAAACCGGTCATCATCCTGATGGACGAAAGGTGTTTTAGCGCCACCGATATTTTTCTCGGTTCGTTCAAGGGCTGGCCCAACGTAACCCTGGTCGGCCAGGCCAGCGGCGGCGGCAGCGCCCGATCGCAGTCATTTGAATTGCCCCTGTCCGACTTGCGGGTACGCTGTGCGTCCATGGCGTCGTTTCAACCGAATGGCAAGTTGTACGACACCAACGGTGTTGAGCCCGATGTAAACCTGGAGCGCGAACCGGATTATTATCTAAATAGCGGTCGCGATTCATTTTTGGAAAAGGCGATTGAGATTATTCAGTCGAACCAGTAGGCCGGTATCACCGGCACGACTCGTCGGTTTTTGCGCAACAAAAAAAAGAGCCGGTTGAAAATCAACCGGCTCTTGTTTTTTGTTGGTCGTTGAGGCTTATTCAAATTCCTCGATGAACTCGATCTTTTCTTCCTTGGCGGCTGCCCGCAGTTTGTTCAGCGCCCGTGCCTCAATCTGGCGGATACGTTCCTTGGTCACACCCAGTTCGGCACCGACTTCCTTCAGCGTCAGCGGCTCCTGGCTGTAGTCCAGACCGAATCGGCTGACAATGATCTTTTGCTCGCGATCATCCAGGGCTTCCAGAATGCGGCCGACCTGTAACAGTCGGGCTTTCTGGGCCGCTTCGATCGAGTAGCGATCGGTCCGCTCGTCCTCGGTGGCGACAAACATCTCCTCCGATGTGGGACGGAAACGATCCTTTTGCTTGTACTCGTCGGGAATCGTTCGAGCGTAGTTTTTCATGATCGCCCACGAAGCGTACGTGCTGAACTTGTTACCCCGCGTGTAGTCGAATTTTTCGACCGCGCGGATCAGCGACATGTTGCCGTCGGAGACCAGCAGGAAGAAATCCTCGTTGGCGTTGACGTGCCGTTTGGCGATCGAAACCACCAGTCGCAGGTTGGCCTGCACAATGTGGTTCTTGACCTTGACCGCTTCCTCGTACAAACGCTGGATCTCGTCCATGTCCGAGGCCCTGGGCCGGGCTTCGTC
>JBPCVB010000579.1:0-3905 GCA_051010855.1 Pirellulaceae bacterium
GTCAGCGGCAACACGTTGTCCCTCCGCGTGGGCCTGGCCAACGAATTGAAAAAACAGATTCCAACCGGGCTGGAAGTGACCTGTCCGGACAATACACATATCGACGTCAAGGGATGCGACAAGCAACTCGTGGGAATGTTCGCGGCGGAAGTCCGGGCCTTGCGGAAACCCGAACCCTACAAGGGCAAGGGAATTCGCTATCTCGGAGAACATGTAAAGATCAAGCCGGGCAAGGCAGCTACCTAATCGCCGCGAATTATTGCGACTCGCAGCGGCGGCCAACGTATTCAATAGAGTCACTTTTTTCGGGAACACGACAGTGAAAGCTGAGAAACTCAGAAACGTCCAGCGTTGGCGACGCCGCAATCGCGTACGCAAAAGGCTGCGTGGTACGGCCGATCAACCGCGACTGAGCGTTCATCGCAGCAACAAGCACGTCTATTGCCAGGTCATCGATGACGAAAATGGACGTACACTGGCGTCTGCCAGCACCCGCGACAAGGAGCTGCGTGACAAGATCAAGTCGGGAGGCAATTGTGATGCTGCCAAGGTCGTGGGCCAGGCCATTGCCGAACGGGCTCAGGCGGCTGGCGTTTCCGCGGTGACCTTTGACCGGGGACGATTCAAATACCATGGTCGCGTTGCCGAACTGGCCAACGCGGCGCGAGAAGGCGGACTGAAGTTCTAGGCAAACAGCAAACCGTACAGAACCAGACAAGAAAACCGGAGAGTAATCTGACGTGTCCAACGAATCCACCAGTTCGATCATCGAACGCACCGTCAAGATCAAACGCTGTGCTGCCGTTGTCAAAGGCGGTCGTCGCTTCAGCTTTGCTGCCATGGTCGTCAACGGCGATGGCAATGGCCGCGTTGGCTGGGGCTACGGCAAGGCCAACGAAGTTCCACCCAGCGTGGAAAAGGCCAACAAGCAGGCATCACGCAGCATGATCCAGGTGCCTGTCGTCGAGGGCTCGATTCCACACACCGTCAAGGGGCGTTATGGCGCGGCTCGTGTCATCCTGCTGCCGGCTGGTGCCGGTACCGGAATCATTGCCGGCTCGGCAGTTCGCGCCGTATGTGAAGCGGCCGGCATTACGGACATCCTGACCAAGAGCTTTGGCAGCAATAATCCGGTGACCCTCGTCAAGGCAACCATTGATGCCCTGTCGCAGCTGAGAACCAGAGACGACGTACAACGTCTGCGAGGAGTTGAGGAACTATGAACCTGAACGATGTCAACGAGGGAATCAAGAAGCACCGCCGACGCAAACGGTTGGGTCGCGGAACCGGTTCCGGGTTGGGTAAAACATCCGGTCGCGGTCACAAGGGTCAGCGTTCCCGCGCTGGTGCCTCGTTCCACCCGCAATTCCAGGGTGGTGCCATGCCCATGTTCCGTCGCGTTCCCAAACGCGGGTTCAACAACAAGTTCGCCGTCACCGTGCTGGCGGTCAATATTGGCCAGCTGGAACACCTGTTTGCCGACGGCGATCAAGTCAACCCCGAAACGCTGGCCAAAACGGCCATCGGCAAATCCCGATACGACGTATTGAAAATTCTGGGCGACGGCGAGCTGACCAAAAAGCTGACGATTTCGGCTCACCGGTTCAGCCAGTCCGCCCGGGAAAAGATTGAAAAGGCTGGCGGCACAATTGTTGAATTACCCGGTAAAAAACCGGTCGTCAAAAACAAACAGAAATCGGCATCCTCCTGATGGGGCCCCGATTTCGGGAGACGGATCTTCCGAAAACCTGCTGGCCGGCGGATGGCAGCGGCCAATTCCCCTTGCCAGCGGCAGTCAGTGGTTCCTAAATTGCTGATTGCCTGAAACGAACAACCACGACGGCAGCGTGGCGACCCGACCCGGTTGCTGCTCGCCCAACGCCCCAACGGTAATCAAATGCTGGAAAAACTGAGAATCATCTTCACGATTCCAGAGCTGCGTCAGAAGATATTTCTGACACTGTTTTTGTTATGTGTCTATCGCGTGGGCTGGCAGATTACGCTGCCCGTTATTGACCACAACCAGGTCAGCAATCTGGCTGGAGGCGACAGCACGCTGGGCACCTTCCTGGAACGTGTTTCCGTGTTTAGTGCCAGCCAGCTGACACAGGTAACGATCTTTGGCCTGGGGATTATGCCCTATATCTCCGCGGCCATCATTCTGCAGTTGCTGGGATCGGTCTATGCACCCCTCGAACAACTCAAGAAGGAAGGAGAGGCGGGTCGCAAAAAGATCAACGAATACACCCGCTATCTCACCGTGGTGTTGTGTTTGCTGCAAAGCGCTGCCTTTCTGTATTTTGTAATCATGCCGCCCGACGGAAACGGTGTGAACATGACGGCAACGACGTTTGAAACAAACGGGACGCTGCGCTTTGGTTGGCAGATCACCTCCATCCTGATCATGACCAGCGGCTCGGTGTTCCTCATGTGGCTGGGTGAACAAATCGACGAGTTCGGTATCGGCAACGGCATCAGCCTGTTGATTATGGCCGGGATTGTAGCGCAGATGCCCGGTGCGTTGTTCTCACTGATCAACAACGCCACGTTTGAATTGTCGGGCCTGTTCAACGGCACCGTCGGCATTGAAACCTTTATCGCTCTGGGTCTGTTATTCGTTGGTGTGGTGCTGGGCATCGTATTTGTGACGCTGGCCCAGCGGCGTATTCCCACACAGAGCGCCAAACACGTGCGTGGCCGACGAGTCTATGGCGGGACCCGGCAATACATGCCGCTGCGAGTCAATCAGGCCGGCGTCATGCCGATCATTTTTGCCAGCAGTCTTCTCATGTTCCCGCCGTTGATGTTGATCAGCTTTGGCAGCTGGGTCGGCGACAACTGGTTCGGAAACTTTTTCTCTGCGGTCGGGGCTGCATTCCAGAACCAGGCTTCATTGCTGTTTAACCTCGCCTACATCGGCATGATCTATTTCTTCTGCTACTTCTGGACCGCGATTACCTTCAATCCAAAGGAGATCTCGGAGAACCTTAAGGAAAGCGGAACCTTTATTCCGGGATACCGGCCGGGCAAGACGACGTCCAACTACCTGGAAAACGTTATCGAACGGATCACCTATGTGGGAGCCGGGTTCCTGGCTCTGGTTGCTGTGATTCCGACGCTCGTTTCCAGTTTCCTTGACGTGAACTTCATGGTGGCCAGTTTCTACGGAGGGACGGGATTGCTGATCGCTGTCAGCGTGGCCTTCGACCTCGTGCAGAAGATCGACAGCCATCTTGTCATGCGGAATTACAAGGGATTGTTGGAGTAGCGTCAGGCCGGGCGACCGGACTGCCAACGGTCAGGTTGCCCCTGGGTGATTGGGTCCGAGTATGCGAATCGTCTTCATTGGTCCACCGGGTGCCGGTAAAGGAACACAATGCGAGCGATTGGCGGAGCATCTGAACATTCCGCATCTGTCCACCGGCGAAATCCTGCGTGCAGCGCGCAAGGCCGGTACGGAAATGGGCAAGCTGGTAGCTCCTGTTATGGACGCCGGAAGTCTGGTCAGTGATGAACTGATCTTTGGTGTCGTCAGGGAACGGATCGCCGAGGACGATTGCGCGGGCGGTTATTTGCTGGACGGCTTTCCACGAACGCTGACCCAGGCAGAAGCCTGGCAGGCCTATGTGGATGAATCCGGGATCCCCGTGGATCACGTACTGGAATTGCGTGTGCCCGATGAAGAGCTCATCGAGCGGCTAACGCAGCGTTTCTCGAAGCTGGAAAACCCGCGGGCCGACGATCAACCGGAAGCCATCCCCAACCGCCTGCGTGTGTACCATTCGGAAACCCGGCCTGTCGTCGACTTCTATGCTGCCCAAAGCGGCGTGCTCAAGGTCATCGATGGAACCGGCTCCATCGACGAAGTGTTCGAGCGAATCGTGTCCGCCCTCCAGTAGCGGTGG
>JBPCVB010000580.1:0-5340 GCA_051010855.1 Pirellulaceae bacterium
ATCCTGGTCGGCAAGGTTTCTCCGAAGTCTAAAACCGAGCTGACACCAGAAGAAAAACTGTTGCACGCGATCTTTGGCCGGGCTGGCGAAGATGTGAAAAACGATTCGCTGGAAGTGCCTTCGGGCATCGAGGGCATCGTGATTGACACGCAGCGGTTCTCACGCCGCATGAGCCTTTCCGAGGAAGAACGCAAGGTTTACGAAAAGGACCTCAAGGCCGCCGAGAACGATGGCAACGACAAGATCGCGCTGGCCTTTACGGAAATGATCGAGGCCATGGAAAGGGTCACTGGCAAAACGATCACTGACGAAGACGGTACGCCGCTGGTTCGCGATCATGACGCCAAGTACATCGCGGAAAAAGCGGAAGCATTCCGTCTGCTGTCCATCACCGAAGGCATGCGTAGCGCAGAACGAATCAGCCAGTTACAAGCAGCGTACGAAGAGCTGGGACCGATGTTGATCACGGCGATTGATACGCGTGACCGTATGCTGAACAGCATGAAACGAGGTGACGAACTTCGCAGTGGTGTGTTGCAAATGGTCAAGGTTTACATTGCCACCAAGCGAGTAATCTCGGTAGGCGACAAAATGGCCGGTCGCCACGGTAACAAGGGTGTGATCGCCAAAATCATGCCAGTGGAAGACATGCCGTATCTGGCCGATGGCACGCCATTGCAGATTCTGCTGAATCCGCTGGGGGTTCCCTCGCGTATGAACGTGGGCCAGATTCTGGAAACTCACCTCGGCTGGGCTGGAGCCAAACTTGGCTTCCGCGCCATCACGCCGGTCTTTGATGGCGCGTCCGAAAACATCATCAACGATTGTCTGGAAGAAGCTGGCTTGCCTCGTCACGGAAAGGCCCAGCTGTTTGACGGTCGCACAGGCCAGGCCATGGATCAGGAAACGACGGTGGGCTACATCTACATGCTCAAGCTGCACCACCTTGTCGATGACAAGGTGCACGCACGCAGCACCGGCCCTTACTCGCTGATCACGCAGCAACCACTCGGCGGCAAGGCCCGCTTCGGTGGCCAGCGATTTGGCGAAATGGAAGTTTGGGCTTTGGAAGCCTATGGAGCGGCTTACATTCTGCAAGAGTTGCTGACCGTCAAGAGCGATGATGTGGAAGGCCGTACCAAGATCTACGAATCAATGGTCAAGGGTGAAAACACACTGGAAGCCGGCACCCCTGCCAGTTTCGATGTGCTGACCAACGAAATTCGTGGTCTGGCTCTGAACATGCAATTGGAAAAACGACGCGGTTAGTCCGCCACAACAAACCCGTGGCGATCGGCAACCGTCGGTCGCCACACCCGATCAATAAACCTGAATCGAACGAAACATTCCGCTTAAACAGGAGTTGGTGAACATGGCATTGGCCGACACCGCATACGAACGCGTCAACGATTACGCCTCGGTTAAGATCAGCCTGGCCCGACCGCACGACATCCGCAGCTGGTCGATGGGCGAAGTCAAGAAACCGGAAACAATCAATTACCGAACTTACCGACCCGAAAAGGACGGTCTGTTCTGCGAGAGAATTTTTGGTCCGGAAAAGGACTGGGAATGTGCCTGCGGAAAATACCGTGGCATGAAATACAAGGGCATGATTTGCGATCGCTGTGGCGTGAAAGTTACGCACAGCCGCGTGCGTCGCAAACGCATGGGTCACATCGAACTGGCCGCACCCGTCGTGCACATTTGGTTCTTCAAGGCCATGCCCAGCCGCCTGGGTAACCTGCTGGCCATGAAAACCACCAGCATGGAAAAGGTGATTTACTTCCAGGACTATGTGGTTGTCGATCCAGGTGAAACCGAACTGGAAGCGCGACAGCTGCTGACCGAAGAAGAATATCGGGCTGCCAAGGCACAGTGGGGCGACGGTTCCTTCGAAGCCGGCATGGGTGCCGAAGCCGTTCGCAAGCTGTTGATGCAACTGGATCTCGTCGAACTTTCTGACAATCTCCGCGTCGAACTTGCCGAAACCGGCTCGAAACAAAAAGCCAAGGACTATACCAACCGTCTGAAAATCGTGGAAGCAATTCGTGACAGCGATAACAAGCCGGAATGGATGGTGTTGGATGTGATCCCCGTTATCCCGCCCGATCTGCGTCCGCTGGTGCTGCTGGATTCCGGCAACTTCGCCACCAGTGACCTGAACGACCTGTACCGGCGTATCATCAACCGCAATAACCGTCTGCGAAAACTGGTCGACCTGAACGCGCCCGAAGTCATCATTCGTAACGAGAAACGAATGTTGCAACAATCGGTCGACGCGTTGTTTGACAACAACCGCTGCAAACGACCTGTGCTGGGCAGCAGCAATCGGCCGCTGAAATCCCTGACGGACATGATCAAGGGCAAGCAGGGTCGTTTCCGCGAAAACCTGCTCGGTAAACGCGTCGATTACTCGGCACGTAGTGTGATCGTGGTGGGACCGCGATTGAAATTGCACCAGTGCGGTTTGCCCAAGAAGATCGCCCTCGAACTGTACCAACCCTTCATCATTCGCAAGCTGAAGGAAAAGGGGCACGCCGACACCATCAAGAGCGCCAAGAAGATGCTCGAGCGCAAGGATGAGGAAGTGTGGGACATTCTGGAGGAAGTCATCCAGAACCATCCCGTGCTGTTGAATCGTGCTCCGACACTGCACCGTATGGGCATTCAGGCCTTTGAACCTGTATTGGTTGAAGGTAACGCGATTCACCTGCATCCGCTGGTCTGTAAAGGTTTCAACGCTGACTTTGACGGTGACCAGATGGCCGTGCACCTGCCGCTTTCCATCGAAGCCCAGGTTGAAGCTCACACGCTGATGATGTCGACGAACAATATTTTCGCGCCTTCCAACGGGCGTCCCATCATGAGTCCATCGCAGGATACCGTGATGGGTTGTAACTTCATCACGCTGATGATGGCTAACCGCAAGGGCGAAGAGATGGTCTTCGCTTCGCTGGACGAAGCCGACCTGGCATTCTCGCAGGGCGTGATTCATATGCACGCCCGCATCAAGGTGCGACTGCCGGAAGGCCGTTTCGTACGGTACGGCGAAGAAGATCGTCGACCCAGTCAGATTATCGAAACCACCTATGGTCGCATCATGTTCAACATGATCCTGCCGGCGGGAATGGATTTCTATAACTACCCCATGAAGAGCGGTAACCTGGCTTCCGTGATTTCCGACTGTTACCAGGAACTGGGGCGGCGTGAAACGATCAAGCTGCTGGACGATATGAACCAGCTCGGGTTCCGCGAGAGTACCCGCAGTGGTCTGTCTTTCGCCACCGACGATCTGGTAACGCCGGATTCCAAGGAGAAAATCGTCTCCGCCGCCGAAAAGGAAGTACTCAAGTTCCGCAAGCACTACGAACGCGGTGTGATCACCGACCAGGAACGGTACAACAAGGTGCTGGATACCTGGACGGACGCTCGAGAAAAAATTACCGCCGAGATGATGAACGCCATGGAAAAAGATGATCGTGGTGGCCACGGTTATGTGAACCCGGTGTTCCTGATGGCCGACTCGGGTGCTCGTGGTGGTAAGGAACAAATTCGACAGCTGGCCGGGATGCGTGGTCTGATGGCCAAGCCGACTGGCGAGATCATCGAAACGCCGATCAAGGCCAACTTCCGCGAAGGCCTGTCGGTCCTGGAATACTTTTCCTCCACGCACGGTGCCCGAAAGGGGCTGGCTGATACCGCATTAAAGACTGCCGACTCCGGTTACCTGACTCGTAAATTGGCCGACGTCGCCCAAAACGTGGTAGTCACGATGGAAGATTGTGGCACGTCACAAAGCGTCACCAAGGGTGTCATCTACCGCGGTGAAAACGTGGAAGTGCGTTTGGCCACCGCCATCAACGGTCGCGTGAGTCGTCAGAATATCGTGAACCCGGTGACCGACGAAGTCATTGTTCGCGAAAACCAGATGATCACGCCCGAGATCGCACGCAAGATCGAGGAAATGGGTCTGGAAAAAATCCAGGTTCGCTCCCCCATGACCTGCGACGCTTCGCTGGGTTGTTGTCGCAACTGTTACGGCATGGACATGTCCACCGGTGCTCTGGTGGAAGAAGGCATGGCCGTAGGTATCATTGCGGCCCAGAGTATTGGTGAACCGGGAACGCAACTGACGATGCGGACGTTCCACATCGGTGGTGTTGCCGGTACGCAGACGGAAGAAAGCGAAAAGAAATGTACCAAGGGCGGTCACGTCAAGTTGACTCGCATGCGTTATGTGACCAACGAAGACGGCGACACCGTCGTACTGACTCGAAACGGCGAGATCGCCATCCTCGATTCCAAAGGTCGCGAACTGGAGGCCCACAAGGTTCCGATGGGTGCCATCCTGGCCGTCGCCGATGATCAGGAAATCGAAGCCGGTGCCGTGCTTTGTAACTGGAACCCGCACATCATTCCGATCCTTTCGGAAGTCAGCGGCAAGGTCCGTTACGAAGACGTCGTTGATGGCGAAACCATGACGGAAGCCAAGGACGCCACGGGTCACTTGCGTCGCACAATTATCGAGCACAAGGGTGAATTGCATCCACAGATCGTCATTGAAGGCTCGGACGGAAGTGTGGCAGACGTTTACTACTTGCCGGAACGTGCCGAGATCGCTGTCGAGGATGGCGCCCTGATCTCGTCTGGATCGGCGGTTGCCAACACGCCTCGTGAAGCCACCGGTATTTCGGACATCACCGGTGGGCTGCCGCGTGTCACCGAAATTTTTGAAGCTCGTAAGCCGAAAGATCCCGCCGTACTGGCCGAGATCGATGGTGCCGTCGAGATCATGGGTGAAAAGCGTCGTGGCAAGCGTAATATCGTCGTCCGCAGCGAAAGCGGGATCGAGCGCGAACACCTGGTGCCGCCCGGGAAACGATTCCTGGTGCACGCCGGTGAATTCGTGAAGGCCGGTAGCTCGCTGGTCGACGGTCCGCTGGTTCCGCACGATATCCTGCGGGTATCCGGCGAAGAAGCTGTTCAGCAATACCTGCTGCACGAAATTCAAAACGTCTACCGCAGCCAGCGTGTGGAAATCAACGACAAACACATCGAAATCATCGTGGCTCGCATGCTGCGTAAAGTGAAAGTGGAAACGGCCGGCGACACCAGCCTGTTGCCAGGTCTGATCTGCGATCGCTTTTCCTTCCGCGATGTCAACGACGAACTATCGCGCAGCTTGCGGATCACGCAAAAAGGCGACAGCGATTTCGAGGAAGGACAAATCGTTCCCAAGACACAACTGGAACAAACCAACACTCAAATCGAAGCCCTCGGTGGCAAACCCGCCAAGGGCACGAAATGCAAACCGGCGACCTGTAGCACCCAGTTGTTGGG
>JBPCVB010000581.1:0-2818 GCA_051010855.1 Pirellulaceae bacterium
CAGTTGAGATGGGCAAGGGCTACACGCTGACGCACGGTGCCGTTACCAGCGCGGCATTGAATTCCATGATCGCCCAGGTTTCAGTGGAGCATGAAATTCCTGTTCAGCATGACCTTGCAGGACGGGACACGGGAACGGATGCTATGGCCGCGGTACTGGCCGCCATCGATTCAGCATCGGCATCGATCGGTTTTCCGATCCGCAATATGCATACGATCTCCGAATCCGGGCATACCGGTGACGTCGATGCCGCGATTCACGCGTTGTTCGAGACCTTGCGTCACATGGACGGCCTGAACGGCGGAGCGGGGATCACCGCCGGGGACTTGCGTGACAGTCACCCGCGACTGGATCAGTCGTCACCGCTGACTCATCGTCCTGCGTCGGACGAAAACGCTGACGAAAACGCTGACTAACGAAAACGCTGACTAACGAAAACGCTGACTAACGCAAACGCTGACTAACGCAAACGCTGACTAACGCGAATTGTCGGGCAGGGATCGAATCGATGGAAACCCGGTGGTACAAGTTGTACATCCCGCGTCTGACCCTGGGTGAGCTGTGGCGTGCCGCGCCAAATATCCTGGTGTTTCTCATTCTGTGCTTTATGAAGGTGTTTCGGCTGAACGTCATGCCGAATCACGCCCTGGCGTTTCCCGATTTGCAACGCGTTGTAGACGTCGACGAATTGCCACAAAAAGCACAGGAAGGATTGTTACTTTTACGCGAGCAAGGAGAGGCGGCTGGTTTTGCGCCCCGTTTCGCAACTCTTGATCGTCATCTGGGAAACCGCGATTCCTGTTCCATCATCATGTCGGGTTCGGATCGGCATTCACTGTTGTCGGTCGCCTACGCGATTGACTGGAACAACCACAAAACGCAGAAAATTACAGAGATCATGTTTGTCAGCCAGGCTGCCGACGGCAGCTTCGTCATGACCACCAACAACCGACAGCTACCACGACTCAATCATCCGGTCGATGTGCGTGTGGTCTTTGACAACGACGTAGCGGCGATCTTTGAGCAACACAACCGGCGACTGGGTGACCAGCGGGGAATGGTCAGGACCATTGCTACCAGCGAAGACCTGTTTAACCTGGCGCTTGATTCGACGGCAGCCATGATTGAGCAGATGATCACGCGTCGTGTGCTGACAGAAATCACATCCGAGGAACGGAACTACTTGCAGAAACTGAATCCGGCAAAGAATCCAGACCTGCCAGACCTGCACGACGAAACTCGATCGGATTCGGTGGAGCAAGCCGCTGTATCACCGCTCGTACCAGATCAAGCGGCTGTATTCCGCGACCCCGAGTCCGTCGAGGGCAGCAGCCAACTCACCGACGAACCGTCAGAAGCTCCGGAGATCGCCGAACCAGGTCTGCATCCGGAAGACCAACAAGTCTTGGTGAACATCCACGGCAAGCAATCACAGACAACCGGCTGGGCGGCCAAGTTGATCTTGCTGCTGGTTTCGCTGGCAGCGTTTGTGGGTCTTGGTGCGCTGGCATGGAATTGGGAATTGCTTTTGCTGCTGATCCCCATCCTGCTTTTTCATGAACTGGGGCATTACGTGGCAATGCGTGTTCTCAAGTATCGCAACATCAAGATGTTCTTCTTGCCCCTGATCGGCGCGGGTGTCCACGGAAGAAACTACAACGCGCCGGGCTGGCAGCGTGCTGTCGTCGCGTTGGCGGGTCCGATCCCGGGAATTCTGTTGGGAGTCATGACGGCGCTGGCCGGCAATGAACTGGGGATTCCGTTCCTGATTCCCATCGCCATTTTGATGATCCTGCTCAATGCGCTGAACCTGTTGCCTTTCCTGCCCTTTGACGGTGGCTGGGTGATGCAGTCCGTGGTGTTCTCGCGTAATTTGTATGTCGAATATTTGTTTCGGATTGTCGCCGTCGGCGCAATGGGCTTGCTGGGGCTACTCGCCGGCGGAAGACTGCTGCTGTTTCTGGCGGTATTCATGGCCATGGGTT
Source organism: Pirellulaceae bacterium (assembly GCA_051010855.1). GTDB lineage: Bacteria > Planctomycetota > Planctomycetia > Pirellulales > Pirellulaceae > CAJQPP01. The sequence continues at coordinate 1,986 of JBPCVB010000581.1, forward strand.
TGCCCCTGGCATGGCGATTGTGCAGGGTGACCTCGGGATTAAAACGGGACGGGTTTCGCCCGGCGCAACAAAAGGGCGATGAACTTTGCGAGCCCACGATGCGCGAAGTGGTCAAGCGTGTGCGTTTGCAAACTCAAACGCCGCTGGCCCAGCGCGCCAATATCTCACTGAATATCTACGAATTGTTGAGCGCTCGGCCCCCCGGTATTTTCGCGAGCCTTGCCTTGCTGGCCATCCAGTTTGTAGGACTAATTGGCAGTGTCGTTTTTGTGTGGTGGCTGGTAACAAGCCAGATTCCGGGAGCCGTTTGGGCAGGCGGCATGCAACCGATGCCGGCTCCCCTGCCGGTGACTGAGATTAGCAGCGCACAAATCGACGCAGGACAGCTGCCACCGGCGCTGGCGGACAGGAAATTGGCCACGGTTGTTGTGAATTGCGAAAACGACAATCAACTGGAAGCTGCTACCCGGCACCTTGAGCGTCTTGATGGAATCGCAATTTCGCGACTTGGGCAATCAATCGTTGTGGAGTTTGATGCGGAGGATCGATCGCTGGATGAACAGGTCCTTGCGATTGCCCACACCATCGATGAATTCTCCGTTGTGGATCGTGGTGTTGCACGCACTGCCGTGGAGATGCAGGTCGCGTTTGAAAACAAGGCGGCTGCCGACAAGGTGCGTGATACTCTGGAATCCCATCTGGCCTGCCAAAATCTGGATGTGATTCCGCCGTGGTCATCAGAACGGTCATTAACGGCCGAACAAGTTCGTGCGCGAAAAACCTGGCGGCATCTGGCGTCCATTGACATGTGGGATTCCACGCCGGAACTGCGC
>JBPCVB010000582.1:0-3098 GCA_051010855.1 Pirellulaceae bacterium
TCATCATCCATTGATGTTTGGGAGCTGGATGAAAATCGCCAAACCAGCCTGGCGGGAAGCCGATGGCACAGGTACCCGTGGCATTTTGATGAGGCGACGTGGCAATCGGCGGCGCGGGCGGTGCATAATCGGCGTCCTGCAAAGGGACTTCCATATCCTGGAAGTGCGTTTCCTTGTTTTCATCCGCGTAGATTTTTACGTATTTCAAATTCAATTCATCGTCCTCCGATTGCTTTTGTTAGGCGCTTATCGATGCTGGCGTTACTGGCCCGGTTTGGCGAACTGGATCTGATCCATGATCTTGCCAAGGCTCAGACTGGATCCTCTGGCCGGCGGGAACTCTTCCAGGCTCTTCATGTGCTCCCCGACGATCGTCTGGGCAGGCACCATCAGATACATGCGATCCGCCCACCACTTGCCGAACGTCATGGACGTCTCCCGACTGAAATACTCGTAAGGGTCCTGCCGCAGATCGGTGATCAGCGGCCAACTGGGTGTCCTGTGCCAGGCAGTGGGGAGGTCGCCATACATTTCAGTGAAAGTAACTTTCCAGGCATGTCCTTCCTCTTCGAATCGTATCGCATTGAGGTTCCCACCCGCATCGAAGTAGAAGAGCCTGTCCCGCGTGCCATTGCCATTGCCATTGGTCAGCAGATCCATCTGGTTGTAACCATCCAGATGTGCCTTGAAGGTCTTGCCGTCAGCCTCCACGCCGCCCGCAATCAGCTTTGCCTGAATGTCGGTGTCCTTACCACCGTTGGCCGCGGCCAGCAAAGTCGGCATCCAGTCCGAGTGCGCAAACAAATCGTTGATGATCGTTCCCGGCTGGATCACACCCGGCCACCGTACGAGTAGCGGCACCCGGAAGCCTCCTTCGGTTGTCAGCCCCTTCTCGCCCTTGAAGGCGTGGAGGCCTCCCTGCGGCCACGTAAATTTTTCGGCGCCGTTATCGGTCGACCAAATCACGATGGTGTTATCGGCAATGCCCAACTCGTCGAGCTTGTCGAGTAGTGCACCGGTGACATCGTCCAGTTCTGACATACCATCGGCAAAAATGCCATAACCGGTCTGGTTGTCGTACTTCTCATTCAAATGAATCCAGACATGGTTTCGCGTAGAGACATGCCACAGGAAGAACGGCTTCTCCCCGTTGGCATCTGCGTTCATCTTGACCGCTCGCTCCATGAAGTCGAGCGAGCGATTCAGCAGGTCGGTCTCGATGTTCCTCATGCGTTCAACCGTCAAGGGGCCTGTGTCCGTGATCGATTGTTTGCCGACGACGCCCCAACGCGGTTGGTCCGTAGGGTCATGCACATCGGTGGCGACACAGTCCAGCACTCCGCGCGGGCCAAACTGTTCGCGGAACGCCGGGTCTTTCGGGTAGTCGGCGTTCTCAGGTTCCTCTTCCGCGTTGAGGTGGTACAGGTTCCCGTAGAACTCGTCGAAGCCGTGCACGGTGGGCAAGTACTCGTTTCGGTCACCGAGGTGGTTCTTTCCAAACTGACCACAGTAGTAGCCATACGGCTTCAACAGCTCGGCGATGCTGGGATCGATGGCTCGTACACCATGCTTGGCACCCGGCATGCCGATCGTGAGCAGGCCCGTGCGGAATGGATTTTGCCCCAGCATGAACGCGGCGCGTCCCGCCGTGCAGGATTGTTGGCCGTAACAGTCGGTGAATAGTGCGCCTTCGGTCGCGATCCGATCGATGTTCGGCGTCCTGCCTCCCATCATGCCCCGGTGGTACGCACTGATGTTGTCGTGCCCGATGTCATCACCCCAAATCACGAGGATGTTGGGTTTCTTGTCCTGGGTACTGGCCATCGCATTTGCCGTTTCCAGGGCACTTTCAAGCGAGGTCGCAGTTTGACTGACAACCGGTACCGACGGGTTACCAGCCGGGTCGTTGCGAGAAAACACAACGGCAGCAACGTTCTCAGCGGCAGGTTCAACAGGCCGCAACAATGGTTCCGAGGCTGGTCTCATATTGTTAAAGGCAGCCGCAATGCCGACGACGCCAGCGATCACGATTGTGAAAAGCAGCCGATGACCCTGAATCTTCATGTTGAGTTCTCCAAAAAATCACTGGGCAAGGATGCACGTCCCTGTTTGTTATCTGTAGACAGGCCGCCATGCCTGCCATCAATTGTCAACGTCACGAGACGTTGACTTCCACACGCTGTATTGGGCGCGTCGTTCGATGGATGGTTTATGCCGCCGCCATCACGGTGCAGCATTCCGCGAGCTTCCGGACTACTGTCATGCCCGGTCCTGCAGGTTCTCTGCTGCGCAAAAAAGAGTATTTGAGAAGCAATTGGATCGATTGGCCCGAGTCTATCCGCCGACTATTGTGACAATGCCCGGTCCTGGTTGCAAAAGAAAATTCTCGCGTGAATGACTCCAGTCGGGTCTCCAATACCACCCGCGAAATCCCGCCGCCGAACCCTTCAAATTTTTTCCCGCTTACCGCACAAACGTTCATCCACGGGATTGGTCATCGTCGTCGCGTCGCCAGATTTTGGGACTTCAGGATAAAATGGCCTGCTCAAGTCCCGATTAACGCTGAACGATTTTTGCGGCAAAGCGTGCATGATCAGTAACGCCAACTTTCCCAACGTGACATCCTGTTTTTTTCCGCGCCTGATTCTCAGGAGCCCGCTGGTGCGGCTTCGAGACGGCCCGCCCCAATCTCGGCCCGAAAGGCTTCGTAGTCGCTCTGGTTTTGATCCGCGTAGCATTCCGCGAATTCGGTCATCGCGTCATCGAACGAATCACTGCTGCCCAGGTAGCCAGCAATGGCGATCGGGTCACCCGTGCGGGCGTGGGCGTGGGCCAGCGTCCAGCCACACAATTGCGCATAACTGGTCAGTTCGTTTGCATCCAGATGCTCGATTCCTACCGAGCCTTTCCAGTCGCGAAGTTGTCGCCAATAGTACTGGTGCCTGGTGTGCGTCCAGCCAAGAAAAATGTCGTTGATGGACTGCATCAAACGTTGCCCCTCGACAACACGTTGTCCCTGGTTCGAAAAGGGGTCGGGACTCAATTGCCGGGACGGCCCTTCGGGTGCTTCGCACAATTGACTCCCGACCCCTTTTCGG
>JBPCVB010000583.1:0-4217 GCA_051010855.1 Pirellulaceae bacterium
CATCAAGGCTGCCGAAGAGTTCATATTGGGTCACCTGACCAGCACCATTCGTGTCGCAGATATTGCCTCCGCTGTCGGGATCAGTGTGCCGACACTGAACAGGGCATTTCGCAAACGTTACGGTTACGGTCCAAAGGCATTTGTAAAACTGCGACGTCTTGAACGGGTTCAATCCGAACTCCTTTCTGCGGATCCGATGGAAACCACGGTGACGGAAATCGCAGGCCACTACGGGTTCTGGCACCTGAGCCAGTTTGCTTCCGATTACCAAAAGCAATTTGGCGAATTACCGTCGCACACACTTAAACGGCGACAAGGGTAATACAGGGCCAATTGGCCCGGTCGGGACTCGTTGCCTCGTCCACTACGTCCGAAATCGACGTTGTACTGAGAAGCGGTTGCCACTTCGCAATCAGTAGCTCGCATGCTCCAATTTCCTCCGAATAACGTGGGCGAAAATCTATGGGCAAGTTGACAATTCGCAGTGCAGAAAACTCCGATGTCCGGCCGCTTGCCCGTTTGCATGTCGATGCATGGAAAGTCGCTTACGCGCCGATCCTGAAGCAGAAGCATCTGGATTGGATCTCGGTTGACCGGGAGGTGCGGCGCAAACGAAGCGGGATTAAGGACGGAACGCCATTTATTGTGGCTGAGGATATTAGTGGCCTCGTCGGATTCATGGTGTACAGCCGCTGCACGGACGAGGAAGCCGAAGCGCCGGGTGCAATCGATATCGACTCATACTGGGTCCATCACCAGCGCACACGCGAGGGGATTGGCGGCGCGCTACTGCGGGATATGATCCGCCGCACCTCACCCAAACGCATCTACGCCTGGGTTCTGACCGGCGTTAAAGCTGGCCCCGCGTTCTACGAGAAAAACGGATTTCGGCCGTTGGAAGAAACGCGACAGGACTTTATTTTTTTGGGGGACCCAATGCCCATGGTTCGGTATATGAAAACAGTGCGAAAACGACCTGCAACAGCCCGCAAAAAGAAATAACTGCAGACAAGCGCGGCAGTGGCACCCGTACTTCGCCCGTCAGTTATAGACGAAACTCGCGAACCTGATTTGGGGCGAAGGGTCTGAATCGTTGGGTAGAATGTTACTTGCCATTTTGGATCGAGAAGAAACACGCATGACCATGTGCACAGATCCGTTTCAACTAGTTGCCGCGCTCACGGATTCGACACGCCGTTATCCATCTTTTGCAGAGCTTGTCGAATTGGGTCACCAGTCGCTCCCGGCACTGCGACAAGGACTCAAAAGCGAAGACTGGCAGGTTCGCAAATGGTGCGCTATGTGTCTGGATCAGGTAGCGGACACCGAATCTCTGATGGATCTGCTGCCCCTGTTTACCGATCCCAGGGCCGACGTGCGATTGTGGGCTGTACATTCCATCGCCTGCGATCATTGCAAGGAAGACGTGCACTGTCACACGGATCTTGTGCCACACCTCGTCGAACGGATCGAAAATGATGAGAGCATTCGCGTGCGTAAAATGGCGACGATCATGCTTGGCACGGAGTTTCTGGATTCCCGGACCGGCCCCGTTTTTCAACGACTGCTGGATACGGAAACCGATCGCAAAATTCGCTTGCACGCGGAGGCAGGACTGAATCGGCTGCGACAGGCGGGATTGGCCGAAGGTTGAGTAATACTTGCAAGGCCATGAAAACCTCACCGACTTGGTGCAGTTGATAGCGAATCAGGCACGCAAGGTTTATCATTGACGCTTTGAATTTCGTGTTCCTGTGAGTCGGCGAAACGCCTATGTTGGATTTGTGGATTGCGGTCATCGTGATGGGTGTCATTTGTGCGGCAGCAGCTGGCGCTGCTTATGGCTTTTTGTATTCCGAGAAGCATCCTCGCATGGTCATTGCGTTTATGGCGCTGGCAATTTTGGGGGCAGTGTTATTTCTGTTGCGATTGCAGGGGCATCTGATGTGGGCGCGGTTCGTGCCGCATTCTGCTGCGATTATTTATACGAACGTTGCGGCATTGTTTGCTGCTCTTGCAGCCGGCTGGGGCGCTCGATTGCCTGACACGCCACGTTGGCGTCGTATGGGTGTTTCAGGTTTACTCGGCCTGGCCTCACTGGCTGCCATTATGTGGCCAATGCTGTCGATGGCGGTGCGCCCACCGCCTGAAGGACAGGATGAATGGAAAGGCCCGGTGGCTTTGCAAACTTCGTGGGCGACATGCAGTCCGGCCGCAGCTGCCACGCTGTTGAGCGCCGAAGAAATCCCGGCCAGTGAACGAGAGATGATTCCGTTATGCCTGACCGATTATGCGGGAACGCCAACCTTGGGCATGTACCGCGGTATCAAATTGATGGCCAACAAAAACAATCGCGAGGTAGAAATTGTCGATAGCGGTCTGGATCAACTGCTTTCCGATAACGACTGGCCCGTGTTGATGGCGGTGCGTTTGCCATTTGGTGTTGAAGATCCGCGATTCACTCAGGAGTGGGGCTGGATTCCCGGCATGGGGCATTCGGTCGTTGCATTGGGTTTCGCGATCGATGGTCGCCTGATCGTTGCTGATCCTGCTTTCGGATTGGAACACTGGACCATGGATCAATTGAACGTTCTGTGGCAAGGCAATGGCATCCGCATCAAGTAGCGAATACGAGTCAAACCAGCGTCGAGATCAGGGTACGCGCTGCACTGCGAGCTCCCTTAAGATACCTGGCTGGCAAATTAAGCGGCAGCAGTGATTCCTGGTTAAAGGAAATGCAAACCAGGCCCCAGGCGACATTCCAGCGATTTTTGGGCGTGGATGCAGGCGAGATCAGTTTGAGCTGACTAGCAACCTGCTGAACGTAGTTATCGATATATTCAAATACCAGCTTGTGCACCTTGGGATATTCGTGGGCGGCTCCGATCAAGCCTTCAATAACCAGCAGCTGTTCGGTGGTCCCCACGGGCTGGTTGGGCAACAGGAAGTCGACGAGTCGCACCGCGCTGATGCGTTCGCCAAGTTGTTCAAACAGTGCCTGTGTCTCTGTGCGATAATCGGCAATCACCTTGTCAGCCAATGCCTCGACCAGTTCATCGCGGTTGCCAACATAGTGCCGCAGAATGCTGCGACGCATTCCGGCTTCCTCGGCGATTTTTTCCAGCGTGCTGCCTTCCAGGCCAAAACGGGCAACACACCGGCCAAACGCCGCGAGAATCTCCGTTTTTCGTTGCTCGGCGAGACTGGGCCTGCCCATTCATTTCCCCTGTATTTGCCTGTTCGCTTGTTGACATGCTAGGATCCAGGGAATAGATTGTCAATGTTGACAATTTACAACAAGATCGGCTGCTGGCGGCCGAATACCCGGTTACTACGTTGCTTTTGCGAGGCTTTTGGTGATGACGATAAAAATCCACCGATTTCACATGTGTCAATACGTCGCTGCGGTTTGCCTGGTAATGACCGGAACTTCATCTGGTCTGGCACAGTCCACCAGCGAGTCCATCCGCGATGAAATTTCGTACTCCAGCGATATCCAGCCGATCGTCCACAATTTTTGCGTCACCTGTCACAGCGGCAAAAACCCTGAAGGCGATTTTGTGCTGACGAGTTATGAGGACGTACGCAAACACATCGAAGACGGCAGTTTACTGGAACGGATCAACGACGCGGACGATCCGATGCCGCCCAGCGGGCAACTTCCGCAATACATGCGAAGAATGTTCAAGATTTGGTCAGACACGGGATATGTAAATATGAGCACAACGCAACCGGAAACCGACCGGAATCCAGCAGTGGACTACGGCGAGTTCACGCCCCCGGAAATCACGCCCGTCGATATCAACGAACACGGATTTGACCTGCTCGAAAACATGCAGGGGCACTGGGTTGGCTCCATGAACCTGATGGGCCAGGATTTTGACTGGATGGCGTTTGATTTCCGGGCCATCGCTCCTTCCCACGTTCACGGTATCTTCGAAGGTGGCACGATAGGAAATCTGTTTACATCATTTTTCGTGACCAATTTCAATGCCAAACGCACCATCATGGCGCGTAACGGTGGCATTTTGAACGGCATTTACCGCACCAGCTATTTCGTACTCGACAAGGTCGAACAACGTGAGGTTGGGGGCAAACAGGAAAGCTACTATCGGCTCGTCGATGCTTACGGCGGCAAGGACGTCATGTGGATGGAGCTGACGTTTTCCGAAGACAACATCCAGTTCAATGCGTACACCAGTCGGTTTGGCCTGTAT
>JBPCVB010000584.1:0-2514 GCA_051010855.1 Pirellulaceae bacterium
TTCATTGTCCGGTTTGCGTGGCTTAAACGGTTTGATTTTCTTCTTGACGCGATAGTTCCAGGAGACGTCGGTGACGAGATCCTTCATTACCGGGAATGCTTTCATAGGCTCAACCGTGACCTTGGCATCGAGATCCAGGTCGCTCAGACGTGTCATGCACATCAGTTTCGGCATGCCATTGATTTCTGCCGAGCAAGAACCACATTTTCCGGCTTTGCAATTCCAACGAACCGCCAGATCGTTTGCGCTTTCGGCCTGGATCTGATGAATCGCATCGAGAACGACCATGCCTTCGGTGACATCGGTGGTGTATTCCTTGAACTCACCCGACTCTTTGTCGCCACGCCAGATTTTGAAAGTCGTTGTCGCCATGAATGTTCTCAAAATGGTTGTGCTTGGCGCTGACAACAGGTTTGCCAGCTCAAAATGTCAGCCAACTGGTTACTTGTGGTCTTCGATAATCTGTTTCAGTTCCGCGGGCATCTCGGGAATCGGTTCCTGTACGACTTGCATTTCGCCGCCGGGACCGATCCGCACGACCGTATTCACGGAGTCGAATGCATCTTCCTTGTTCTTGTAATCTTCTCGAGTATGTGCACCACGGCTTTCCTTCCGAACAACGGCTGACCGGGCGACCGACTCCGCAGCCAGCAATAGGTTTTTCAGATCGAGCGCCGTGTGCCAACCGGGATTGTATTGCCGGTTGCCGGGTGCACTGACGACTTTGGCACGGGCCTTGAGTTTTTCGATTCCTTTAACCGCCTCGAGCATTTCTGATTCTTCGCGAATGATGCCGACCTTGTCCTGCATCAAGTCCTGCAACTCGTATTGAATCTGGTAGGCACCGCCGGCCACGGTTGCTCGACTCGAATCCAGCGGCGCGAGCGCCTCGGCGTGAGCCTGTTTGACGAACTCATCGGAAACGCTGACATCGCCGTTGTCCTTGGCGAATTTCGCCGCGTGCTCACCGGCCAGTTTGCCAAACACGATCAAATCGGAAAGCGAGTTTCCTCCCAGCCGGTTGGCCCCATGCAATCCCGCCGCACACTCACCGGCGGCGAATAGGCCATTGACGGTCGTCATTTGCGTTTCACCGTCGACTCGAATTCCACCCATCACGTAATGGGTTGTCGGACCGACTTCCATCGGTTCTTGCGTGATGTCGATCCCGGCCAGTTCTTTGAACTGGTGGTACATGCTGGGCAGTTTTTTCTTGATGTGAGCTTCGCCGTTGGGAACTCGCTCCTTGATCCAGGCAATATCCAGGAAGGCGCCACCGTGAGGACTGCCACGTCCCTCTTTGACTTCTTTGAGGATGCAGCGGGCCACATGGTCGCGCGTTAGCAGCTCGGCAGGTCGCCGGGCGTTGCGATCGGTTTTCGTGACGTAACGCCAGCCTTCCTCCGGATTGTCGGCGGTCGAGCTTTTGTAGTTCTCCGGAATGTCGTTAAACATGAAGCGTTCGCCCTTGTTGTTTTTCAGGATGCCGCCTTCGCCACGAACGCCCTCGGTAACCAGGATGCCCCGGACGCTCGGTGGCCAGACCATTCCGGTCGGGTGAAACTGAACAAACTCCATGTCGATCAAGTCAGCGCCAGCGTGATAGGCTAACGACTGTCCATCGCCAGTGTACTCCCATGAGTTGCTGGTGATTTTGTAGGCTCGGCCAATGCCGCCGGTCGCCATGATGATCGCTTTGGCTTTGAACAGTTTGAATTTTCCCAACTCGCGCGAGTAAGCAAACGCTCCAACGACTCGATCGCCGTCTTTGAGCAACGAGGTCACCGTGCATTCCATATGCACATCGATGCCCTGGTGAATGCCATGATCCTGGAGCGTACGGATCATCTCCAGTCCGGTCCGGTCACCCACGTGGGCCAGCCGCGGATGCGCGTGTCCACCAAAATTACGCTGCATGATCTTGCCTTCCTGGGTTCGATCAAACACCGCCCCCCAGGCTTCAAGCTCGCGGACGCGATCAGGCGCTTGCTGGGCATGAAGCTGAGCCATCCGCCAGTTGTTGATGTAGTAACCGCCGCGCATCGTGTCGGCAAAGTGCGTTTTCCAGCTGTCGCGCTCATCGACGTTCGCCAGCGCCGCGGCCATTCCGCCTTCGGCCATCACCGTGTGGGCCTTGCCCAGCAACGACTTGCAGACAAGCCCCACGGTCACGTCGGAACCGGCGGCTTCGATCGCAGCACGCAGGCCCGCGCCTCCGGAACCGATAACCAGGACATCAAATTCAATTGTTTCGTATTCTGACATTAATTAAACGTAAAGTTAAAATCGGTCCAAATGCCCATCGAGCAAAGTCGCACGTAAACATCCGAGAACGCGACCCAGATCAAACTGCACCAGGCCCAGATCATGTGTTGTTTATTCAAACAGCTCACACAGTCGTAACATTTGCTCTGTGTTGGATTGCTGGAAAACATATCGCGCCAGCCGCCGATTAGATGCCTGAGAGAGTGGCAGCCGAACGTGTATCCGGAGAGCAAAAACACATTCATGGAC
>JBPCVB010000585.1:0-2794 GCA_051010855.1 Pirellulaceae bacterium
ACTTTCTTGATGCGAAACCACAGGGGCGTTTTGGTGTAGTCAGCCATGATTCAGTCAGACCATTGGGTGAGTGCTGCAAAGGTTTGCCGGGCACAAATATCCCAGTCAAAATACTGCGACCTGTCCAGAGCGCGACCGGCCAGATCCTCGGAAAGCGGTGGCTCGAGTACCTTTTCCATCAATCCTGCCAGTTGCGCGATCTGCCGTGGCTCAAAAAATACTGCGGCGTCCTCCAGCATCTCGGGCATGGGACGGCTGGTACCCGAAATAATGCGACAGCGGCACGTCATGGCTTCAATCGCGGTAATCGGGCAAGCCTCGATTTCGGTGGCCAAAATGCAGGCGTCACATTTGTTATACAGATGCGACATCATTTCCCGGTCAACATGACCAAGGAATCGAATGCGATTGCTGACCGCTGAATCGGCAGCCTGTTGTTCGAGGCGGTTGCGATAGGGCGCATCCGTACCGGTACCGGCAATCAGTAGCGAATATTGGCGATCCGGATGAGCGGTTGAGAATTGCTCGAACGCACTGATCACGTCCTCGCACCGCCGATACGGCAGGATGGATCCGCAAGTCAGAAAGAACGGTCCGGTAACCGGTATTCCGTTATGCGATGCCGATCCGAGCCCAGGAAACTCCGTGTCGCGACCGTGGTAGATGTGGACGATCTTGTCGGCAGCAACCCCGCAGTTTTCGATCAAATAGTCCTTGACGAATTGAGAGCAGGCGACCACCCGATCCGCTTTTGTGGCCGCAGAGACCGACGCGCGTCGCAACAGCCGGTTACGAAGCGAGGTTTTCCAGCCGTATCGATATTTGTGGAACAGAAACGGCTCCATGTTTTGCACGAAGATCACGTTTTTGGCCCGTGTTCGCGTTGCCAGTACCTGGCCCGGCGTGTACACCAGGTCGATCCGGTGTTTGTCGACGATGCGATCAAGGTTTCGTCGTTCCCAAAGGACCCTGCGATAGCCGCCCAGCGACTCATGTTCGATCGTGATGAGTTTACAATGCTCGATCGACGAGAATTCATTGGCCTGCGTCTGGTCAACCAGCAAACAGAATTTGCCGGGATCCCGTGCATGATAAAGTTTTGCCAGGCGAGGCAGGATACTGGCCAGGTGCGCGCGACCACCTCCACTCTTGACACACAGACAATTAACCAGGGTTTTGGGAAATGTCATGGCTATTTGGCGAGCACCAGTAGCGAATAGCCGCCAAACATCCGCGCCGCGAATCCGGTGCTGAATCTGGAGAACAACCAGCGTGGCACGTTGGCCAATGCCCGTTTGAACGTGGGATGAATGCGATACAACTCGGTGCACCCGGCCGTATACGTCCAGTCCACGATTTCGTGCCCGGTATCCTTCAGCGATGCGATTGCGGAAGAGGAATTGAAGTAATGAATGTGGCCGACGCTATACCGCTCGCGCGTGACTTGATTTCGCAATACCGCTGACACATGGATCTCCAGCGGAATGTGGTAGACCTTCAGTGTGGCCTTTTCGCGGCACTTCTCCAAAAACCCGAAATAGTCGCGGACGTGTTCAAAAACGTCGATCATCAACAGCAGATCAAAGAAATCCTCGTTGTCGGGGGCCAGCAGGTCACGGCATTCAAAGTTTAGTTTGGGATTGTCAATCGTTTGGGCCAACTCGATGGCTCGCGGTGCGATGTCGTATCCGGTCCAGGTAGCATCGGGACACAAACCGGTTTGTTGTAATTCGTGCAGGATTTGTCCTGCCCCACAGCCCACTTCGCAAACAGAGTCAACCTCGATCGAGTTCTTCTCCAGAATCTGGCGAATCTTTTCGGCTTTCCAGGCTGAATCCTCCGTGTGCCAGTCCGGATTGTTCTCCAGGTACTCGTCGGATTCGTAGATGTTTTTTGAATCGGTTTTGTCAGTGCTCATTCGGCCACATATTCAGATGCCGGTTTTGGCGTTTCCGGAGAATCAAGCCGTGAATGTAGTAGGGGCCTTGCGACGTGACAACCGCCATCCCGGTTTGGCTACCTGCCGACAACCCGCTTTAGAATCTCGCCTTCGATGATCAATTCCAGTGGAGCGCTAACCGCCGATTTTTGCGCGCTATCGGCAACACCGCGTGCTGTCAGTACCACTGGGCCGCGACCGAGGGTACTGGCAGGAATTTCCACTGTACCGGAACGTCCGGTCCCGGAACCGACGATCCTGCCGTTATGCAGGACCTCAAAGCCCTGGTCATTTCCGGATTCCGCATGGACCGAGATCGAGTCTCCGATGTTGAAACTCGTTTTGCCGGCCGTCAGGCTGATCTGTTGCCGGTGATTGTCAAAAGTAACTTGCAAAATCTTCCTTGCCAGAAATTCAATATCGCCTTGCGATCGCGCAACGATGCGGATTTCGTGATGGCCGTCCGCGTACTGACTGGAATCAAACGACATTGGGCCAGCTCCAGATCGGCTGGCAACCTGTAAGCCGTCGATGTACAGGTCAACTCGCCCCACGGGTTGTGAGCCATCGCCCGTGATCCGCAGCTGCATTTCGCCCTGGCAAGTCGTGCCGGACTGGAGGTCATTAACCTGGAAGTTGTATTCCCTGTTCCAGGGCCGACACAACGCATCGCCAACAATCAGGATTTGGTAGGGACCATGAATTGACTGATAGAACGCTTCGCCCAGCGTGCAGCCGCGTGCGTAGTGCACGTGAATCCTGGGATGCGGAAATTTGTTTGGAATCGCCAGCGGCTCAATGACGCAGCCGCTGGCCCCCGCCGCACCAAAACGCAGGAACTCAGTGCATTTGGTG
>JBPCVB010000586.1:0-4382 GCA_051010855.1 Pirellulaceae bacterium
CCGTTAGCCCATTTTCCGTTCGGATCGCGGAGCGATCCGCGACTGTAGGTGTTGAATCCACTGCTAGTCATTTACCCGATGTCCGACAAAGTCGTCGTACAACACCCGAGTGAATGCCCCGGAAGCATCCGATTCGAATTTGAGTGTTGACCAGTAGATACGGTGCACAAAGGTCGATTCGCCAGCCGGGATCAGCCAGTCCTGCCCGCTGAACAGATGGCCCTGCCGTACAATGAAATTCCTTTTGGCATTGGGTCGGTAGAAATCCGGTCCGAATTGGTATGCTCCGGCGATCTGCTCCAGCAGTTTCGGATCGGGCTCTTCCGGACTGATCGTCTCTGGCCGGACATCCTCGCCCATCACCAACTTGACAAGATCCCGCCCGATCGGCGTTGAAACGCTGTTGTACAAATTGCCGAGAATAATCACCGTGATGTCGGGCTCCGCGGCGCGGACCCAGAACGCCCCAAATCCAGGGCTGCGGCCATTGATGTACAACTCCCTGCCACCCGGTTGTTGTTGTACGAACCAGCCGTATCCGTGATTGGGAAAGTGCTCGGTAAACAGTTTATCAACCGACGAATCGTTCAACAGACTGCGGTTAGCCAGCATGCGATCGAATTTGTACAGATCGGTAACCGAGGAATAGATAGATCCGTTTCCCGTTTTGACCGTCCAGTCGAGCGTTTGCGATTCCTGCAAGTCGGCAAGGCCGACCGGTCTGTAGCCGATGGCTTCATGTGGCACAGGCTCTGCCTTGTCGTCGTGGGCGGTCTGCGACATCCCAAGCGGAACAAACAACTCGTTTGCCAGGAATTCGCCATAGGACTGCCCCGATGTCTTCTCGATCAGCAGCGCGAGCACATTGTAGTTCGAATTGCTGTGTACCGTTTTCTCCCCGGGCTCGAACTCAATAGGCAAGTCACGAAACTTTTCGCACAACGAGGAGGGAGTCTGGGGTTTTTGTGACCAGGCCCAGTATCCGGGCATGGTATTGATGTTTGGGAAACCGGCGGACAGGCTCAACAGATGATGTATGGTGATTTCGTCGCCGCGGGGCCAGTCCGGCAGGTACTTCGAAAGTGGGTCGTCCAGCGACAGTTTGCCTTGCTGCTCAAGCAAAATAATCGCAGCAGACGTGAAGATCCGGGAGATGGAAGCCAGATGAAAAACGGTTTGCTCATCATTGGGAATTTCTTCTTGCCGGTTCGCGTTGCCGTAGCCCTTGATGAACAGAATCTCGCCGTTCCGAGCGATCAAAACGGTAGAACTGAAGTTCCCTGTGCTGACATAGGGCATCAGGTATTCATCCACCCGAGATTCCAGTTCCTTGCTGTCGGCCGTCGAGGATTGGGTGGCCGCGGGTTCCGCTTGATATCCACAACACGTCGGGACTCCGCCGATCGGCAAACCGGCAAGGCACGCAAAGCCGGCCAACAGAAACAGGGATTGGAATGTTCGCATTTTTAACCTTTCAATCATGACTATTTGCGTACCTGCCGCCCTTGGCCAGAGTTTCGCAGCTAGAATCGGAGATTGAATTCGGTAGCGCAAAAAAGACACGGGAAAGGATGTCGCCGTGATCCCGCTCGTCACTTTCCTGATTCATCAAAAAAACCCGCTACGCGCGTTTTTCCAACTCGTCGTGAATCCAGGAAAGTGCAGCAATGGCGGAAGGCCAACCGACCGTCGTGATCCCAAGCACCGCCACGTGTTGGAGTTCTTCGGGAGAAAGTCCCGATGCCAGACCGCGTCGCGTGTGTGAGCGCACCGCACCTTCCAATCCACCACCCACGGCGATCGCCAGTTTGACCAGCCGTTCGGCTTTCTCATCAAGTGGGCCAGCCTGGGCAGCAGATTGGCCGAGTTTGTTGTAGGCTTCCCAAACATCAGGGTACTGCTGGATAAACCCTTGAACGATTGAAGGAAGTTCACTGTTTGGCATGGTTTTTGATTCCTTCTTTTCCATTCTCCAGCACCACTAGCACGGCGGCGCGGTTTTAGCCCGGCGAGGGTGGTTGATCTTCAGCTATTCGCGGCTGCTGTCAATGGTGCGTAGTCCGCCCTCCAATCGTTCGCTGGCTCGGCGAAAACTCGCACTCCGCTGGTTTATTGTCCCAGAAGCGCTCCGCCAATCTGTCAGTTTGCGATTACCGTCGCAATTCGGGATTGGTGTTGTCCATTCTTTGGGATGTTGTACCTGTCCTGCTGGCCTGGACGCAGATCGGAACCGCGTGAACCTGGTCAGGCGACTATTTAGCTGGGTATGGGAAAGGGACGGGGCAACAATCTAAAACAAGGAATGGCTGCCCGGGCCATCCGGATGACCACGAATCTCGATGCCATTGCAACCTACCAAATGCCAGGCAGCAGTCTGTATCGAACGGCCTCGGTGTATTCCTTGTATCCGGGCAGTTTGTCGATCAAGGTGCGGTCCTCGCGTGCGGTTCGATACATGATCAACACGGCAACACACAGGCCCGGGATCAGGGCCCACCACGAGGCCAGCACCAGCGGAACACAAAAAGCTGCAATGACAACGGCCAGGTACATAGGATGCCGGACCCACCCATAAGCACCTTTTGTAACCACAAACTGGTTTCGATCCGGTTGGATACGTACCCAGGCGGACAAAAAGTTGTTAACCGCCATCACATGCCAAATCATGGTTGCCGCCAGGCACAGGCCAACCCATCCACCAAGTTGAATAACGGGGGGCACCGTTGACCAGCCAAACCGACCGGAATCCAGAGCCCCCACAAAAACCGTCGCGAGAAGACTCAGACTGTACAACTTGACGACCCATTTATCCCAGGGCTCAATGTTGTCTGCGATGCGAGTTCTCTCGGCGTACAGATCCGGATTGGTTCTGGCCAGCCAAATGGACAGGGCGCCGACGTAAACCGCGAAGAACGACAAGAAGGCCCAACCCTGAAACCAGGACCATCGTCCGGCCGTCCAAAACAGGCCAATCCAAACGGAGGCCAGCATCACCAGCCCCGATGCAAATCGACTGGACGAACGTATTGGCGATCGGTTTTCGTTACCGAAAGATCCGTTGATCATGACAATGGATGCACGGTTCGGAAGCTCAGCTATCCACGGGATTCAGCTTTGGTTTTTTTGCAGCGACTCTACCGTCTCAACTTATCATAGCGGGTCGTTGAATGGATCGCTGATTCTGCAATCGAGTACAATACGAGCTGACTGGTTTGGTCAACAACCGTTGGCAAGAAAGGACCACTGCATTGATCGGAACTGCCATCGTTCTTGGACTGGCGGTTAGCGTGGTCTTGACCGTGTTGATCCTGGCATCACTCGCGCACAATCCTCGACTGTGGCTGGGCGATGCGCCAAAGGAAATGCAGAAGGCGGCCACTCCCTTGTCAAAAGAGGAGCGGTCACTGCGAATCAAATGGGCGGTTCCGATTCTGCTCGTCATGGTGGTCGTGATCCCGATCGTCACTTTCCTGATTCATCAAGAATCCCCGCTGAGCTTCGTCGAAGCATTTGGTTTTATGTGGATCGCGTGGACGACTTTCAATCTGGTTGACCTCGTCATCATTGACTGGTTAGTCGTCGTTCGGTGGAGGCCTGACTGGTCCGTCATTCGGGAAGTGGAACATCTGTATCATCTGAACACATACTGGTTTCACTTCAAATGTTTTTTGATCGGTACGGTGGTTATCACGATCGTGAGTGCCATCCTTGCATTATTTGTCGTCTGGTTCTGAGGCCGCAACGATAGCCCATGACATCGGACCAACTCTTTCGAATCCTGATTCTTGTAACGTTGGCCGCCAACGCTGCGATCAGCATTTACTTTCGGCGTCAGGCGGATAAGCAGGGGGGAAAACTCGATCCATCGGGAAATCGGGTATTACTGTTTTTGAGACTGGGCGCGCTGGTTGTGTTGGGGCCGTTGATCGGGTTCTTGATCAATACGGACTGGATGGGCTGGGCCCGTTATAGTTCACCAGATTGGCTGCGTTGGATTGGATTCGCATTGACGACCATCTCGATCCCTTGTCTGTACTGGTTGTTCTCAACCATTGGAAAAAACATCAGTCCGACTCATGCAACTCGGGAAAGTCATCAGTTAATTACCGACGGCCCCTACCGATTTGTAAGACATCCCTTGTACACGGTTGGCTTTGCAATCTTTCTTGGAATCGGCCTGATGGCAACAATGTGGTGGTTGCTGGTCGGGTTGGGGATTTTGTTCGTCGTGATCGCGTGGCGAACACGGAGAGAAGAAGAAAACCTGCTGCACGAATTTGGCGAGAAATACAGGAGCTACATGAATCGGACCGGTCGTTACCTGCCCAAACTGTTTCGTTAACCGTGACGCCAACCGCCAGGTTAATTCGGAACCGGGGCGC
>JBPCVB010000587.1:0-12207 GCA_051010855.1 Pirellulaceae bacterium
GCTTCCAGCAAAATGTAATCGAGAATGTTGGCAGCAGTTTCCGGCAGGTAGCGAATCATGCCGACCGCTATTTCCTCCATGTCGGCTCCCAGCCACAAGGTGGCAAAGGCGACGATGCGACCTTCCTGTTCAACCAGGGCCACGGGATTGCGTTTGATGGCTTCGGCATTGAAGAAACTAGTCGAGAACTTCAGGGTCGCACCGCCTCGATCCTTTTGCCATGCGTCATTGATCCGCTCCAGGTCCGGCAGTACTGCTTCGATCGATGATGGGTCTTCCAGCACCCGAAACTCGCTGCCCCGCTCATCCATCGACTCTCGAGCTTGCATCATCGACGGTGGTCCTTGAGCCGGATCCATTCCATCTCGCAAATCGACAAGGGCAAGATCTCCCACATGGAACAGGCTGAGATTCATTTCCTGATACAGTGCGGCAAACCGATCGTCCACCAGAAAAAAGACTGGCCAGTAGGATTGGATCTGGCACATTTCGCGAAAATCCCAGGCCAGCTGGAAGGCATCTTCGCTGGGCCCGATCGGATTGCCCAGGGCGATACTGCTCTTGCCCGATTCGGCATACATGACAAACGCCGTTTCGGCCTCGTTGAACAAAAATCGTTTGTCTCCCTGCAAAGCTACCTGCGCGATCGTTTCGTTTGCGCCTGCCACAATGTTGCTCGCCACGATCAACTCACGATGAGTCGTGGTTTCGGGTCGACCGATGGAAATCTGCAGGATTCGCACAATATAGAACCCGGCAGCAGCCACCAGGGCGCCGAGAATGGCGCGCAGCGAACGTGGTGCGTCCGCGTGCAATGCAAATTGCAACAAGTCAAAGGAAAGCGCACCGCGTTGCTTGTAGGCAAACCAGTACAGCCAGGTTGCAATGATCAGGACCACAGCAATAGCGATCAGCCAATGATAGGCGATCTGATCGGTTAACAGCTTGCCGCGTCGATGGAAATAGTGGCCGACCGGTGCTACGACAAACAGGGCTGTCAACAAGATCAAAACCTGCAGGTAGCCCAGCGATCCGGTCAACACAAAGAAGATGGCTGCGCCCAGTGCCGGCAAGGTGAACACCCATGCCATGGCGATACGTCGATACAATCCCCGCGACAACAACAACAGCAAGACTCCAATGATGCCGCACAGGAAATAGCTCAACTCGATAAACCATAAGGGCAGATACTGGTTCAGCAATTCCATTCGGTTGGCTTCCACCGGCAGCGCAGCGCCAAACAACATGCAAACGCCGGCAAAAAATACGATCAGGGCCGCAATCCGCGGTGCAATATCCGGTGTCCACACGCCAAGGAATGAAAAGGCCTTCTTCAGGTGTTCGCGCTGCGTCAGGATCTCGTGCGCACCGAGCATGCCGATCCCGATCACCATCGGCGTGAGATAAAAGATCAAACGGTAAGCCATCAGCGAGGCAAACAGCTCAGGCTCGGCTTCCGGCGAAGGAGCGAGCAGCGTGATCAGGCACAGTTCCAGCACGCCCAGACCACCAGGCACCTGAGTCACAAAAACCGCAACCTGGGCCAGCAGAAAAATTCCTACGAACTTGAAATAGCTGATCTCGATCGATTCGGGAAGAAGCACGTAGACGATAGCCGCTGCGACCAGCAAATCGATTGCTGCAACAATGAACTGCATGACCGACAATCCGAACGGCGGAGGCTGAAACTCTTTTTTCCAGATCTTCAATGGCTTGCCGATAAAACTGACCGCGAGATAGGCGATCGCCAGCACCGTCAGGATGATCCCCAACGGCCGCGTCGTCTTCATTGGCAGCGAAACGGCCTCGGGTATATCCAGCGGCGCGATCAGGAACACGACCCCGGACAACGCGAACAGACCGATCCAGAATGTGATCGCAAGAATGAACAGTAGCGTAACGATTTCCGCAGCCGACAATCCCCACGTGGAATACAGGCGATAGCGAATCGTCGACCCGCCGAACAGCAGGCCGAAATTGTTGCCGACCGAATAGCCCAGGAATGATGCCAGCGCGACACGTCCGAATTTCATTGGATGCCGGATATACCAGATTCCCAGCCAGTCATAACAGACAAGAATGGCATAGTTGGCGAGAGTCAGGACGATCGCCAATGCCAGTTTCCAGACCGGGATGTCCAGCAGCGCTTCCCTGAACTCACGCAGGCTGTATTCCTTCAGCTCCAGGTGCAGAAACCACAGCGCAGCGATCAGCATAACCAGAACAAAAACCGGTCCCGCCCAGGCTTTCAGGTGTTGAAACCGTGTCTTGATTTCCGGTTTGTCCAAGGTTTTCCCTTGCCTGTTTTCCCTTTTTCCGTATTCGCTGCGCTACCGGAGCCCACACAAAACAGCCGGTATCGTCCCAAGAAACTGGCCATGGGGTCAAGCGGATTGACGCAGGGACACAACGCAGTTTTCGGGATGATGCCGCTTACGGTCATTTCGAGTGCGAGCCGTCACGTGATACAATAGTCAATCGGGCGGAATAAATCGTTTCGGCGTATTCCAAAATGGCAATGCACTCGCCACCACCAGGTAGCGGTCAAGTCTCAGCCGATATGATTCACGTCGCCATGCAACCGTATCGCCTCCACTGATCGATTCCTGATTCCGCCAATGAGTTTGTTGCGATCGATGGTTCGTCCGTGCCTCGACTCCCCAGCGAAGACTACCCTGATCATGGTACCGCTGGTTTCAATGACGTGGCTGATCTGCGCGACCGTGGGCCTGACCCCGGACGCGACACCCGCCCTCAGACAGGAACTGATCGAAGGCTCCAATCTGATCGAAAACCCTTCGCTGGAACAAATCACCGACGGATTGCCCGCCGGCTGGATCCAGTCGACCTGGAGCGGGGATCCGGTATTTGAGGTCGAAGACGCGTTTGCGCATACAGGTGATCGCTGTGTCAAGATTCACTCGGAAAATGGTGCTGACGCCAGCTGGAGTTTCCGCGTTGGCCTGAAACCCAACACTCGTTACCGCCTGAGTGCCTGGATAAAGACCGAGAACATTGCGGCGGGCGGATACGGCGCGCAGCTCAACTTGCACGAGTTGCAACACGAGGGAAAATCGCCCCCGCTCAAGGGCACCAACGACTGGCAAGAAGTTGTCAGTGAGTTTAACTCGGGCCAGCACGAAAGCCTGCTCGTTAATCTGCTGTTCGGGGGCTGGGGCCGGGCTACCGGCACCGCGTGGTTTGACGATGTGCGACTGGTTGAGCTCAGCGAACCGGTCACACCGGTGCTGGTTCACGACGAGGCGACTGAGTTATTCGAGACACGTGTGCTGCCCATCCTGCAGGAACACTGCTTTTCCTGTCACGGTTCCGGGGACAAGGTGAGTGGCGGACTGGTATTGACCAATCGCGCCGACTTGATCGCTGGTGGCGATTCAGGCCACGCCATCGATCTGGAGTCACCTGAAGACAGCCTGTTGCTGGAGGCCATTAACTACGACAGTTACGAAATGCCTCCTGACGGACAATTGCCCGACGCCGATATCGAGGCGATCACCGAATGGGTCCGTGCCGGTGCGCCGTGGAAAGGCACCGAGATGGTTCGCGACGCCGACGAAGATCATGATGGTGTGCCGCAAGTCAACGACGAAACTAGACAGTGGTGGTCGTATCAACCAGTCCAGCGACCAGAAACGCCGGTCATCGAGGACGCCTGGGTCGCCAACGAAATCGACGCCTTCATTCTCGATCAATTGCGAAGCGCTGGGCTGGAGCCAAATGGGCAAGCGGATCGCCGCGCCTTGATTCGCCGGGTGTATTACGATCTGACCGGATTGCCTCCCGAACCGCATGAAGTCACCGAATTCCTGGCCAATGATTCGTCTGACGCCTGGGAACAGCTGATTGATCGCCTGCTGGCTTCTCCCCACTACGGCGAAAAATGGGGACGACACTGGCTGGATGTGGTGCGATACGCCGAATCCAACAGTTACGAACGCGACGGCACAAAGCCCTTCGTCTGGCGTTATCGCGACTACGTCATTCGGTCCTTCAACGAAGACAAACCCTACGACCAGTTTCTGGTTGAACAACTGGCGGGCGATGAGATGAATAACGTGACGCCCGAACGCATCATCGCTACCGGGTACTATCGGTTGGGTCGCTGGGACGATGAACCCGCCGACCCCAAACAGGCCTGGTACGACGACATGGATGATGTGCTGGCGACAACCAGCCAGGCCATGCTGGGCATGACCATCAATTGTGCTCGCTGCCACGATCACAAGATTGATCCCGTGCCGCAAGCAGACTACTACAGAATGCTGGCCTTTTTCCGCAACGTACGCCGCTATGGCGTGCGGGCCCATGAAACGGTGGTCGACGCCTCGGTCCGTGTTATCGCGCACTCTGACGCTCAGAAAATGTACCGCGCCGAGATGCAGCAGTATCATGCGGATGTCGAAGACAACGAGCTCGCACTCGAAACCATCGAGGAGATTGTCAAGGAAGATTTTATCCCGGTCGAGCACGAGGAGTTCCAGCACGAGATGAATCGCGTGCGACTGGTTCGAGCTCGCGCCGGCGACGTGATTACCAGCGAGCAGGCCGACGAATACGAGGTCCTGTTTAAAGAGATGCAGCGTCTGCGACGCAGCAAACCGGCTGCGCTGGAGTCGGCGTTGTGTGTCAAGGAAACAGGGGCGGATCCAAAAGTCACTCACGTTCTGATTCGAGGTAATGCGCACGTGCCCGGCGACGAAGTCCAACCGGGGTTTCCATCCGTTCTCTCGCCACCCGAACCGGAAATCGAGATGCCGGCCGAAGGCAATTCGACGGGGCGGCGAATGGCGTTGGCTCGCTGGATTGCCAGTCCCGATAACCCGCTGACCGCGCGTGTCATGGTCAACCGGATTTGGCAACATCATTTTGGTCGCGGAATCGTCCGCTCCTCCAGTGATTTAGGATTCCAGGGCATAGCGCCTACTCACCCGAAACTGCTGGACTGGCTGGCCAGTGAATTCGTCAGGCGTGACTGGAGCATCAAGGCCCTGCACAAACTGATCCTGATGAGTTCCGCCTACCGCATGTCATCGGACTTCAGTCAATCGGCGTACGACGTCGACCCGATCAACGACAAGTTTTGGCGGTTTGACATGCGGCGGCTAACCGCTGAGGAAATCCGGGACTCGATTTTGGCCGTTAATGGGACGCTGAATCGCGACAAGATGTTTGGACCGAGTATCTTTCCGGTATTGCCTGATGAGGTTTTGCAAGGGCAATCGATGCCCGGCGACGGTTGGGGCGATTCGGCACCGGAAGATTTGACACGACGCAGCATTTATATCCATATCAAGCGGTCGTTGCCGGTTCCGCTGATGGCGAACTTTGACGTGGCCGATCCCGATTCGCCCTGCCCTGTCCGTTTCAACACGGTTCAGCCAACCCAGGCACTGGGCATGATCAATAGTGACTTTATCGCGCAGCAGGCCGAACAGTTCGCCGAGTACCTGCAACGCGAAATTCCCGATGACCTCGACGCGCAGATCAAATTAGCGCTGGCTCGCGTCGTGCAACGCGAACCCTCAACCGACGAGATCAACCGCGGCGTCGCGTTTGTCAACTCGGTTATCGACTCGGGCAAAGACCAACAACAGGCGCTCCAGCAGTTTTGCCTGGTCGCCCTGAACCTGAACGAATTCCTGTTTCTCGACTAACGAACCAATGAGCACCCGAAATTTTTGCGGCCGAACGCGACGCGAATTCATGTGGCAGGCAGGCGGTGGCTTTGCAGGAACCGCGCTGGCTGGTTTGCTGGGCAACGGTTTCTTTGCCAGTCAATCGCTGGCCGCCAACGGGACCGATGAATGGCAGAATCCGCTGGCTCCCAGGCCGCCGCATTTCGCGCCGAAAGCCAAATCGGTGATCTTCCTGTTCATGTACGGCGGGCCCAGTCACATCGATACTTTCGATTACAAACCCGACATGATCGGCATGGACAACAAGACCGTGCAGGTTAAGACCTTTGGCCGGGGCGGTCACAAGAACGAGGGTCGCATCGTCGAGCCCCGCTGGAACTTCAGCCAGCACGGCGAATGCGGCAAGTGGGTTTCCGATCTGTTCCCTCACGTCGCCCATCATGTTGACGACATTGCCTTTATTCATTCCATGACTGCCGACTCGCCGATTCACGGCAGCGCGATGCTGCAGATGAACAGCGGCGAAATTCTAAGCGGTAGCCCGTGCCTCGGTTCATGGTTGAACTACGGACTGGGCAGTGAGAACGAAAACCTGCCTGGCTTTGTGGTCATGCTCGACAAACGTGGCGGTCCGATCAGCGGACCCAAAAACTGGTCGTCGGGTTACATGCCAGCCACTTATCAAGCCACGGTCATGCGCTCAACCGGCTCGCCGATTCTCGACTTGCAGCCCAACGGCATGAGCAAACTGGAGCAACGCCGGTTGCTGGATACGTTGCAGGAATACAATCAGGAGCACTTGGCCGCTCGGGCCGAGAACACCGACCTGGCCGCGCGGATCGCCAGTTACGAACTGGCTTACAAGATGCAGGCCTCGGCACCCGAGGCTGTCGACCTCAACCAGGAATCGGAAAAAACCAAACAGCTGTACGGCTTGAATCACGCCACAGCCTCCTATTTTGGACGCCAATGTTTGCTGGCCCGGCGACTGGTCGAACGCGGCGTGCGCTTTATCCAGGTTTATTCCGGCGGAAATCACAACGACGCCAACTGGGACGCGCATGGCGATCTAAAAACCAATCACGACTTGCACGCTTTGGAAACCGATCTGCCGATTGCAGGATTGCTGACCGATTTGAAACAGCGTGGCTTGTTCGACGAGACGCTGGTGGTGTGGGGCGGCGAGTTTGGCCGACAACCGACTGCTGAATACGCTGAAGGCACCGGCCGCGACCATAACGCTTACGGTTTCACGATGTGGATGGCCGGTGGCGGGATTCAGGGTGGCGTTAGCATTGGCAAGACCGATGAACTGGGCGCGGCGGCCATCGAGGATCGCTTCCACGTGCGCCGCATTCACGCCACGATCCTGCACCAAATGGGAATCGACTGTAATCGTTTGTCCTACTTCTTTGGTGGCCTCGATCGTCGCCTGGTTGGCGTTGAAGGCTCCGAACCGATTCCACAATTAATTAGTTGACCTGCGTGACGGTTTCACAGTCACCCTCCCCGCAAACTCGCAAGCTTGTTTGCGACCCTCCCGGGAAGGTGTATGGGTGCCGGCGTCCAGCCGCAGTCTGTGACCCTCCCATCGGGAGGGTCGAGCGCAGCGAGGGGAGGGGCAAATTTATGCCGCACCCCTCCCCGCAAACTCGCAAGCTGTTTGCGTCTTCCCGGAGGGAAGGTGAATGGTTGCGGGACTCTGTTGGAATCCTGAATGTCGTCAATTGTGAACGTTGAATGGTGAATCATGAATTGTGAAAAACGGCTATGGACGGCATTCACTTGTTGCTTGTTATCGATTTGTTTTTCGAACGCGCGTTGCCATGCCCAGAACGCAACCGATTTCTACGAGCCTGAAATTCGCGAGGTCGAAGGCTGGACGATCAAGCTCGATCCGCAACTTGCCGAGGCCGAGAACAGGGAAATTGCCGATGCCGCACTTAAGTCACTGGCCAATCACCTGCAACGCATCGCTTACATCGTTCCTGAACGAAGACTTGATCAATTGCGGACCCTGCCGATCTGGCTCGAGTTGAAAAACCCGGTGCTCGAAAGTATGCAGTATCATCCCAGTCGCCGTTGGTTAGTCGAACATGGTCACAATCCTGACCTGGAAAAGCATGTTCATATCCCGCGAGCTGCCGACCTGATCGATCCCGGCCAGTGGGCCAAGCATCCGTATGTTGTGCTTCACGAGCTGGCTCATGCTTACCACGACCAGTATCTGGACTTTGACAACGACGAAATCCAGAAAGTCTATGAAAAAGCCCGTGACTCGGGCGGCTACGACGAAGTACTGGCTCACGACGGACAAACTGTGAAGCATTACGGGATGAACAACGCCAAAGAGTACTTTGCTGAATCCACCGAAGCATACTTTGGTGTCAACGACTTCTATCCGTTCGTGAGAGCGGAACTGAGACAACACGATCCGACCATGTTCGCCTTGCTGGAAAAAATCTGGGGCGAGATCGGCGATTGATCGTAGCGGCTAGTCCAGCAATGGCCGACCATTGCCGGGTTTGCCGAAATTCAATCGTTTGTTGACCCAGCGATCGATGGTGGAGAGGTCAAGTGTTTCGGTATGCCCGTCGGCGAACACATAATTGGCTTGCATTCCGAAATGACGCGTTGGGTCGATCTGGCGATTGATCTCTTCAAAGATGTTTTCCGTTTCGGTTTCGACAAACCAGTCCCGCGAATCGACCATGTCGTCGTAGTAGCCCGGAGCCGATTCAAACAGAACGATGGTGCGCGATGTGTTTTGCTGTGTCTGTACGCGGAACTGACTGGAAAACGCCAGTTCGTTGTACGTGTAGCCGGCGACGCGGTTGTTACGCCGCAGGGAAAACTCAGGATCAACCGGGCAGATATTGATCTCCAGAAATTCTGATTCCTTGAACCGCCCGTGCGCCGTCAAACCGAGTTGCCGCATCTGATTGGCACACTCTGCGCGCCGCGCCGCTTCCCGGCTCCGTTGCACCGCCGGAATCAGTAATCCCATTAGCAGGCCAATGATGGCAATTACGACAAGCAGCTCAATCAACGTGAATCCTGTACTGTGCCGTTTCATGATCTCGCCCTTGATAGCCTCGTGGAGAGATTGTAGATCACCGACGGAGAATTGGCATGGGCCAATGGTCGCCGAATGAGCCGTTAATGGATATACGAAGCTTGCATTGAAAGGGTTTGCCAGGATATGGCTGGCAGAGTTAGCGGCGCTCAGTGCCTGGCGTCATCGTTATTTCGCGAACTGAAGTTTCGGGCGGGACCAGATGACCTGCATTTTCACCTGACGGCTCTGATCCGGGGACGCCGATCCAGCCAGTAACGCCGAGTTCGTAATGTGATGGGGCCAGGCCTCACTTATCGTGAACCTTCTGAGTCAGTGGTTTTGGCGAGCCGAAAACCAAAGCTGTAGTAACGAAATCCTGGAAAACTCTGGAATCGATAGGCAGATCGCACAAACATCGCCCGATTGTCAAAAGATCCGCCGCGTATGACACGGTTGAGCGACTCTTCGACTTCCCCGGCTTCCGGCGCATCGTACACGGGAGTGGTCAAGTCAACCGGATATTCTGCGTAGGCATCAAAGCACCATTCGTAAACATTGCCCTGGATGTCGAACAAACCGGAGTCGTTGGGTTTCAGACTGGCAACAGGCCACGTCACGTCACCGGAATTGACGGAGGAAAATGCATAACGGGGCAATAACGAATCGATCTGTCCATAAAACCGGGCGGTATTCGTTCCGGCGCGACAGGCAAATTCCCACTCGGACTCTGTGGGCAATCGGTACCCGGCCAGCTCCAGAAAATTCGCTTTGGAAGTCATTCCGGGGCCGTATTCGCCCTGTTCGTTCGGTTCATAACACCATTGGTCCGCGGGGATGCCTTCCTGTTCGCTTAACCAGTTACAGTAGGCGGCCGCTTCATACCACAATACGCCACCGATCGGGCAATCGGGTTCCGGGTAACGATGCATGTGATCATGAGTAAAGCTTTCGCGGAACTTGAGGAATTGTTGCCTGGTCACTTCCCGTGTCGAAATCGCAAACTGCCGATTGATCTTTACCGGGTGTTGGACCTCATCGGTCTGGCGGCCCGCTTCCGATTCCGGAGATCCCATAAGGAATTGAGCCCCATTCAGAATCGAAAACGTCTGTCCTTCTCCATTAACAAACCATTGTTTTGCGACGGCCGTGTTGGCATCCGTTTGCCGGGCAGCTTGTTGCAACTGATTGTCAATCGTGGCGACCTCTTCGTTTTGACCCCAAAGTCGAAGCAGCCAGTCGGCCGCTCCATGCAACCCGGCGTCAGCATCGTTGCGGTAAGCGTCGAGCAGTGTGTCAACAAAAGCTGCGCGATCGATGTCAGACAGTTGTGACTCCGAGAACTGGCCCAGACAAAGCAACAGCGCGCGGCGGATCGAAACATCCGATTCCCGCTTGTATTGGTTAACGATCAGCACGGGATCGACACCTAATGGGCCTGCCCTCTCAATCACGTAACTGCGAACGCGGGGATTCGGGCCATGAGTCAGAAGCGGCCAAACGCGATCGGGCATGTTCATCCGTAACAGCATGATCACGGAATTGGACAATCGGACAGCCCACTCTTCGGATTCGCGTTGGCCGGATTCAACAGCCTGAGTGCTGGCAATTGCATCACGCCCCAGTTGAATGGCCTGATCCTGGTACACTTTTAGCTTGTCAAAAACAACCGGAAACTGTCGTTCGTCGGCATCCACCAGCAAACCGAATAACGATTCGGCGTCGTTGCTGAAATAGTCGGCCAGCGTATCGGTGGCGAACGAGCGAGCCTGCTCACCTTCGTCCCGTGATCGGTAGATATCGGCGAGAGGCCCGGAAAGGTGCTGTTTGACGGGTTGCAGCGTTTCGCGCCAAGGCAGCAGTTGGGAAGGCAAAACGTTGACCAGGTGCCGGGCCATGAATTCGGAAAACCCGGGTTCAGACCAATGGCTGTTGTCCGGATCAAAGGTCGCCAGGGCACAAGCCGCCTGAAATCGACGTTGATCATCCAACAGGTCGTTCCGGGCGATCTGCCAGTAATCAGCGGTCAAATTCTGTTTGTGCCCGGACAACAAATCCCTGACGGATGCAAACTGAAACGGAGCGACGGTCAGCAGCCGCTCCCTCAGGAATTCCAAAACCGAACCATCTTCGTCGAGGAGGGCCAGCGCGGCATGCAGTTTGGCATTGGAATCGTCGGGTGAAGTGGCAAAGGCTTCGCGCAATTCGTCACCGGTCCAGGATCGATAATTACCAAGATCCTCAATGATCGAGCTAACACTGGATGTGTCCGCTTGCAGCAGGCCCTCCACAAGACGGGTGGCTTCCGCATCATTCTGCTCTTCTTCCTTGCTGGCGATTAGCTGCTGCCGACGATCGACCATCGCATTACGTGCAATCAATCCACCCAGGACAATTGCGGTCAGGACAAGAGCCAGCGCGGACGCACGAACGCCGCGCACCCGTCCGGCCTTTTTCATCATCCTGCGTTGCGGTTCGGTCCATTGCGTCTTGTCCGTCAGCGTACGAATTCTGACCCACTCCGGCAGGGAAGGAAGAAAACGGTTTTCTGTATTGGCGTTCCACAGGTCCGAGCGTTCTGCCAGTTTTAATTCCGCCCGACCTCGGCGGGTTTCTTTTTGTTTTCTGGTCAGCCAGGTACGTAGCGCGGGAACCAGATAGTCATGGGTCAGCTGATAGAATTTTGTTGAGGGTGACGAGTGACGTGTAGCGACATCACCCACAGCGTCCTCGGTGGGTGTGATGAGGCGGAGCTCGGCATCGAGAATGCGCAGCAATTCTTTGAAATCATCGGGGCGTTCACGATAGCCTGAAGCTTCCAGCAATTCGTCCTGGGAACGGACGTTGCCCCTGATTTCACTGTCGATACCGGGCAACAACGCTTTGAGGATTGCCCGCGCGGCCCGTTGATGATAACGATGGGCTGGTGGTGCCGTCTTCGCGCTGAAGGTTTCCTCCAGAAAAGCCACCCCCACGCCTTCGGTGCCACCGAGATCCTTCAGGGTCGACGGCGCCCAGGATTTGCCCTTGAACATTTCAGCAAACAAAGCCAAACGCACGCAAACGACGGTTCCTTCCTCTGTCAGCCCGTCGACGGCCTGTTTGACGAACTGAGTTTGACCCTTGCTGATTTGCGTTGATGCCTGGGGCAAATCGCCGAAAGCGCGGCCATAGGCCCGCAGCACCTTGCGGGCGTGTCCTGGCTGAAACAGATCGACGGACGCGGAGTTTTCTGCCTCGATCAGCCGGATTTCCAATGCCCTCATGAACCGGGTTGCCGCCATCCAGAAGTCATCGCGGACCATCACAATGCATTGCACGCTCTCACCATCGCATTGCCGCAAGGCACGGACAAGTTCCGAATCGTCAAGATCGTCTCGATGGCTATTCAGCCATTGCTCGAACTGATCCAGCACCACCAACAACTTGTCGCCTGCCGCAATGCCATGACCCTGACGCTGTGCGGCGATCATCTGCGTCAAGTCGTATTGTCCA
>JBPCVB010000588.1:0-4475 GCA_051010855.1 Pirellulaceae bacterium
GTATCCCAGGTCCTGATGCATGGCGAACTCAGCGGCTTCCTTTTGCGGTTTCTTGGCCAGGAATTGCTCGTAGTCCATCACGGCGGAACCATCGTACAACTGATCAGCCACACTTTGTGCGACCTGGTGAAAGATGTTGTTCTCCAGCTCGTTGCGGTAATGGCTGGGCAACATGGCATTGACCAGCCGGAACTCTTCATAGGGCGTACCGTAAGGCTGACTCATGTCACAAAAGTCCTTGCCCATTTCGGGTTCGTTGCCCTGGATAAAGTGATCGAACCAGGGATCGAGAAATTCCATTTCCGTTTTGGTCAGGAATCCATTGAGAATCAGATACCCCTGCCCGTTGTACTGCTGGATCTCCTCTGGCGTGATCTGATACTTGTTGCCGTCACGGCGATGCGCGCCGGAATCTTCGTTGGTAATTCGTTTCATTTGTTTTGGCTTCGATTTTTGTTCTTAACTTGAACATCTTAACGCAACCTGAACCTTTACCGCTACTTTTTTGTTCCCGCCCGACGCGCGAGTAAGGGGCCGCAGCGAAGAATCCCTCGCTTGCCAGAATTTTTCATCACGAAATTCAAGTCGTTTAGTATTGGTCACTTGCGATGCACAATAGCCCGGAGCGCCAGCGAGGGACTACGACGGAACCCTCGCTGGCGCGTCGGGCTGGTGTTGCATACCAATTGACTTACGCCGATTGATGCAAATTCCTGTTGCGCTTCGGGCTGGTGTTTGTTATTACATAAAAAAAACCTCCCAGGAGAAAACAGATTCCCCGGGAGGCAGCGCCAATTGTTTTGATCACAGCGCTCTGCGACGTGTGCTTTTGTTGCTTATCTCCAGCGTGGCCGTTGCACAGGCAATCGTCGCGGCCGCTCGGCGGCGGTATCGACATTGTCATCACCGGCACCTGGCTGGAAGGGATCTACTTCCGGATCCAGTTTGGGATCGTTGGGATCGATCGGCGGATTGAACTCAGGATCATCCAGTGGCGACGTGTCCAGGGGGTCGATGACATCATCTTCGTCGGGGGGTACATCGGCATTGGACAACGGTGCCGGCCCAATGGGAACGTTTGGATCAGAAAAGATTGATCCGACCCGTCCGTATTCCGGATTCATCCGCTGATAGTTGCAGTTGTCGAACATGGGATACGAAAAATCGTCCGGCCCGCAACACATGGCACAGCCACTTATCGCGATCGGCAAGGCCAGCAAACAGATAACCAGTTTCCAGCGTGACATGATTCGATACCGTTGATCTTTGAAATTGTTATGTGGTGTGTTGCGTAATCGTCAGGCAGGTTAGCGGCCGGAGGGTTCTTCGTGGCTCACTTGGCGAATAACAGCTCGGGTTTGAGTCGACTCGCCAGTTGGTTGTGACATGCCAAACTTTTGCCAATCGACATTTTGCCCCTGCTGTTGCCGTGTCGCTGCCTGAGGAGGAAGTTGTGGATGAATCACCTGCGGCCCGTTCGGACGCTGCGCCGGAATGGTCAGGGCGCTGGTATCTGTGGGTTGGCCACTGGTTACCGGCGGATCCGGCAGGATTTCGGGTGCCAACTGAGGAGCAACTCCCTGCTCGATAGCTGGAACTTCCTCGATGTTAAGGAACTGGTCCTGTTGCTGGATTCCCGGGTAGCCCTCACCATTGCCCGGGTGGATTGAGGGATGAATAGGCCCGCGACCAACAATGCCAGGTCGGGTGAATCCATAGTTGAGGTGTTTCGAGGCACCGCGACGCCGGGCGTTTTCGTAGGCGTCGTCATACGCCTTTTCGGGCCAGCAACCTTCGCCAAGATGAATACAGTTGTAGGCCAGAATCGTTCCCTTGCGTCGATGGATCAGGGCAATCAACTTGTTGTATTCACAGATCGCCTGGTAATAGGCGGCTTCACCCTGAGCCCGACTGCGCTGGGCATCCAAAAGGAAGTTGATCGGATCGGTACCGGCTTCATAACGTTCCTCGCGTGCTTTTAGTTCCGCCGAATAAGCGGCCCAGCTGTTGAAGTTCGTTTGAGCCAGTTGATATTGGGCTTCCATCGACTGAATTGCCTGAGTGATCTCACGCTCGACGTCCAGTTCCATATCTTCCACGCGGGCCAGTTCGCGAGCCAGTTTCAGCTGGGCGTTGCGGACGTTGGCCAGTTCGCGACGGAATCCAATCGGCATTCCAAAGTCGAGTGAAAAATTGAATTCGTCATAGTTTCGACCCCAGAAATCGTTCCATGCACCGGAATCAGCTGCAGGGAATGGAGGAACGGCGGCATCGTAGTTAACGTATTGATCACCCAAACCAACGCGGCGATAAAGTGCCGAGGCGTTCAGGTTGGGCAGCAGTGAATTTTTCGAGTAGGCGAGTGCCAGCTCGCGCTTCTTGACTTCCCAACGCTCCTGTCGCAGTTCGGGACGGAAGCACAGAGCCTCATCCATGGTCTGACAATAGTCGAAGAAAACGCGTGCCTTGGTGGGCTCTTCGATGGGACGTATCAGGCGGCAGTCGTTGGAGGCCACTCCCAACAACCAGCGAAGGTTGGTTTCGGCAATCAGCAAGTCGACCCATGCCTGCTCAACCTGGCTGCGGAAGAAATAATACTGGCCACGTGCCTGGGATTCATCCTGTAGCGGCACCTTGCCCGCCTTGAAGTTCTCGTTGACGTAACGCCAGGTTTGCTGCGAAGCATCACGACCTTGCTTGGCCGTTGCCAGGTTGCGGTAACTGCAGTGCAAATCCCAATAGCGGATTTCCACGTTGGTGACCATGTTTTGCATCACAGCTTCAAAGTTGGCGATTTCCTGATCAGAGTTGATTCGCGAAATCACTACTGGCATGCGGTTGATAAATGCACCGCGGCCACGCAACAGCGGCTGACGGACTTCCAGTTCCAAAGCGGTTTCAAAGACGCTGGCCAATGGTTGAACAGCGACAGGAATATTGTTTTTCGTGTATCGGCTGACATTTCGTGCAAATAGCTGGGTACCGTTCGCCGCTTTCTTTGCGACCTGGGTTGTCCAGGTGACTGCGTCCTGCCGGAACAACAGCGGAGTAAAGATTTCGCCGGCACCAGTGACGTTACGTGGTCGGTCGTCGCGACCCCAGGCGATGTTCGAGGTCAGTTGGGCGTCGAACTCGGCGAGGGCGGCTTCTACACCCTGGTTAGTATCCAAACCGGTGTTGGTGCTGAGACTGCCCGCCGGCGTGATTTGACCGGGGGTGCCAATGAATCCCGGTTCCGTTTCGCGGATTCCGACGTTGTACAACGTGCCGGCACCACCGGGCCCGTTGGCCAGGTTGTCAACGCCCGCGGCGACTCGTGGCCCCTGCAATCCAGGTGTCCCATATCCGCGAATGACCTTGCTGTTTTGCAGAGCAATCGCCACCGCGTCTTCCAACGTCAAATCCCAAAACGACTCGAATTCCGTTTCGAGGTTGGTAATGGGAGGCGAGGAAGCAATAACCTCATCCAGCATCGGCGTTTCTACATCGGGGTAGGCTATTTCAGTCGCCTCATCGAGATAGAAAGACAAATCGCCCCGGTCATGGAGATACTGGGGGCGTTGAGGCTGGCATCCTGCGAGCAGCATGAAGCAAACAAGGATGGCGGTCAGTTGGGGGGCGCGGTACGTCATGGGACTTCCGTTACCTGAATTGGCTTTGTATTCCGGCCGCCCCGGGTTTCCCCAACAACGGCCCTGCCAGTCGGCAATGTGCAGACTGGAAAAGCCCCCCTTTGTGGTTCCATATCGCACAGCGATTAACGCTGCCCAGTCAGGAACCGTTAGAATCCGTATCGACTGCCTAATCCGCAGACTTTCGCAAAACTTGCTTTTTTGCAGGGAGTGCTGGCACCGGCGGCCGCTTGCGGTCGGCGATTGAACGCGGAAGAGTTGCCAAAACAGGCCAAAGGGCGATATTTATCCCGTTGAGAGAAAAGCGGCCAATTGTTATCTTAGGTCGCTTGCAAACCAGATTTCCCAACTGACCCAATCCCTGAGTCCTGTCATGGCAGTCCCCAAACGCAAGCATTCCAACAGCCGAACTGGAAAACGCCGCGCTCATGATGGGCTCAAGACGAAGAATATGACCGTCTGTCCCAAATGCAGCACGGTCACGCCCACGCATGTCGTCTGTCCGACCTGCGGGTTCTATATGGGCCGCGTGGTGAACCCGCCCAGGGAATCTGAATAGGCTGCGGGATCCGGCTGCCATTCCAGGGCAACGGCAATCTCTTGCATTGACTCGTCAACTGTGAACGTTTGCGCCTGCGTTCGCGGCATAGTGCCCTGGTTTGCTTACGGCTGCTGCCTGCCATAAATTGGCGAATTCACAGCATCTCCACGTATGCAAAAGCAAAGGGCGATTGAATGTCGGAATTTGGCAAAATCGGGTGGATTGACCTGACGGTTGATGACGCCACCGCAGTGACGGACTTTTACAAGCAGGTTGCCGGTTGGGACAGTTCGGCTTTTAAC
>JBPCVB010000589.1:0-14016 GCA_051010855.1 Pirellulaceae bacterium
CCGGTCGTAACCTATATTTTCCCGTCCAATTTCGGTCTAAAACGCCTTTCGCATTGTGTCTGCCGCTGCCACCACTACCGATATCGTATCGCTGTTTCCCGGCGTCCATACGCCGCAGCAACGCACCGCTGCGCTGGATCAGTACGTGGCAGCTGTCCGCGAGATTGAACAACAACTGGCCACTCGATCTGCAGCCAACTTGCGATCTGATTTTCTGCAACTGCGACTGGAAGGTCAAAACGACACGTCGTTCCGGCAGGAAAACTTCCTCTGTGCCGCAGCGTACGGCTCGGAAGTCATGCGACGGACACTGGGATTCCGTTTGCACGATGTGCAAATTCGCGGAGCCCTCGCAGCTGCCAGTGGTTCGATCATCGAAATGCAAACTGGAGAAGGCAAGACAGTGGTCTGCGGTCTAGCCGCACTAATTCGCTCCGTGTTTGATCAGTCCGTTCATGTGGCGACTACGAACAATTATCTGGCCGAGCGTGACCATGACTCCGTTTGCGGAGTGTTCAGGGCTCTGGGAACAAGCTCTGCTGTCATTCAACTGGGTGCAAGCGGATCGGATACCCGAGCGGCATATCGCTGTCAAATTACCTATGGTCCGGGTTACCTGTTCGGTTTCGACTATTTGAAAGACCAGATCAAGTTGCGTGATGAAGAATCACTGACTCTGGGCCGCGAAGTTCTGCTGTCAATACACGGTCGTGATCTCGGCCAGGAACTTGCACAGCATCTGCACCGGTCAATCATCGTTGACGAAGCTGACAGCGTATTGATTGACGAATCGACTACGCCCCTGATCCTCAGTGGTGGCGTCGATCCAACGATTAGCCCGCAAGTGGTTGAGGGCTACCGACAGGCTTGTCGCGTCGCGGAACAAATGCAGGAAAACACGCATTTCACGCTGGATTCCATCGAGCGCAAGGTCGAATTGAACGACGAGGGTCAGCAACTGGCTCATGACGAGCTGGCCGTGCTGGGCCGACTTGACTTGCGGCAACCGTGGCCCGTGTACATCCAGAATGCACTGTTTGCCAAATATCTGCTGTTGCGTGACGAGCACTATGTCGTTCATGAGGACAAGATCAAGCTGGTCGATCAGAATACCGGGCGCATTTTTGAGGATCGTACGCTGCGGGGCGGTCTCCATCAGGCTGTCCAGGCTCGCGAAGAAGTGGAAATCGAACCACCCAACCGAACTCTCGCGCGTATTACCCGACAACGCTTTTTTCAGCTGTACGACATGGTTTGCGGCATGACCGGCACGGCCGCCGGTAGTCAGCAAGAGCTGGAGTATTTCTACCATTCACCGGTGGTTTCGCTCGATCCAAACCGACCCTGCAAACGCATCGAACTACGTGAACGCTACTTTGTCGACTGGGAAGCCAAGCTGCGTGCAATCGCTGCCGATGTACGCATGCGGGCACCCGCACAACAACCCGTGCTGATCGGTACCCGAACGATCAAGGAAAGCTGGATGGTTGCCAACGCCCTTAAGGCCCGAGGCGTGGAAGCAGTCATTCTCAACGGAGTGCAGGATGCCGAGGAAGCTGACATTGTCGGCCGCGCCGGTCAGCTGGGAGCCATTACCATCGCCACGAACATGGCAGGGCGGGGCACCGACATCAAATTGTCCCAGGAATCCCGCAGTCGCGGCGGATTGCATGTGATCTGTACCCAGCGGCACACGTCGCGACGTGTCGACCGGCAACTTGCCGGCCGTTCGGCTCGTCAGGGGGACCCGGGCTCGGTGCAGTTTTTTATCTCCGCCGATGACGACCTTTTTGCCCGAAACGGCAAGTCGCTGGCGGCGCGGATCTGCCGAACCGCTGGAGACGATGGTGAGAGTCGCACTGATTTTGCCGCCGAAATTGAACGATTACAGGGAAAAATTGAACGGGAGCAATTTGAACTGCGACGTAGACTTGTCGGGCATGATGGCTGGATGGACCAGATCCGTGAAACCATGGCTGGCGACTAGTTTCATCTGCCCCCACCACCACGAGACCCACTCGTGTCAGGTTCCTTGCCGCTCTGAACACTGACTGGTTTTGTTCCCCGATTTCACCGGTCACCAAAAATCATGTTTAGCCCTTCTGCCCTGGGTCAGAGCAAGGCGCTGCTGTGCTCTATGGTGTTTTTGCGCGCGGAAAACCTGCGTGGCCGCTGGCCGTTGTTGCTGGTCCTGATCATTCTGCTGACGGCCGGGCTGGTTTCGCAGTCCCATGCCCAGGTGACACGCAGTTTCACTGAACCTGCCGAGCAAAGTCAGGTAGCGGCTGCTGAACCCGGCGTCATCGCCCGATTACTGGTGCGCGAAGGCGAGTCAGTTTCAATTGGACAGCCTCTGGCAGAACTGGACAATCAGGTCCTGGAACGATCCCTGGAGATTGCCAGGCTGCGCGCCGCATCCGATGCCAAGGTGCGTGCGGCCGAGGCCACGTTGAAGATTCGCCAACGCAAATACGAGAACCTGCAGCCGCTGCTTGAAGTCGGTCACGCAAATCCGGCCGAAGTTGAACAGGCCAAGGCTGAATACGACAACTCATTCGCCGAATACGAATTGGCCTGCCAGGACGCGGACGAGTACCGACTGGAAGTCGCGCGGATCGAGGCGCAAATCAATCACCGTATCATCAACAGCCCGATCGACGGGCTGGTCACAGACATTCATCGGCAACCCGGCGAGTACATTTCGTCCACTGAACCGGTTTTTGCAACGGTCGTCAAAATCGACCAGCTGCGAGCCCGTTTCTACTTGCTATCCGGCACCGCCTCGGCATTGTCCCACGGACAACCAGTGTCCCTGCGACTGGACGGTCAACCAGCCAATACCGTGACCGGACACATCGACTATGTTTCGCCGGTAACCGACCCCGATAGCGGCACCGTGCGTGTCGATGTCTTGATTGACAATGCAGACAAACGCCTGCGCAGCGGTACTCCTTGCGAATGGATCGGCGCGACCACCAGCCAACCGCGGAGGCAACCATGACGCCTTCCGGAAATTCGCCAAAAACTCCCGGTACCGGAACAACTGGAACGAAATTGGGCCGCTCTGAATCCGATGTCGTCAATCCTCCCATCGACAACGAGCCATGGGCCATTGACGCTGCACAACTGCACACGCGTTTACACCACCTGTGCATGCTGGAAGGCAATCAATCGGAAATTCGCAGCGCCTTTCGCAAGGTGATTCTGCAACATACCGGAGGCATCGGTGTCGCTCATGTCCTGCTGGACAAGGAAGGAACGTGGACGGTCCCCGAGGACTACACCACCGGACGAATACCGCGGCGCGAAGACTTCATAGAAAACTTCACCAAGTGTTGCCAGGCGACCATTCACCGAAATTCGATTCAGATCGAACGGTTTCTTGGCATGGCAGCCGTATACGCGCCCATTAACGTCGAGGGATCGCATACCGAAGTCGTGTTGTTGCTGACTGCGGAGCAAAACGCGTCCCGCTCATTGTTCGTGCTGGAGATCGTGATTGCGTATTTCAGTCTGTGGCTCAAGGAATCCAGTTCCGACCGCAGCAACTGGAAATTGACGTCGCTTGCGGCTCTTATCGAGCTGGTTTCACAAATTGAAAAACAGGAAACGCTCGAGTCCGCTTGCCAGGTCGTGGCCAGCGAGATTGCGCGCTACGTAGCGTGCGATCAGGTGGCTGTGGGAACGTCCGGCAAAAACGGCTTGAAAGTACAGGCCATTTCAGGCAATTTGTCAGTCGACCGGTTCAGCGACTCGTGTCGCACTATCGAAACGGCGCTGAATGAATGCCTGCTGCGTGAAACTCTGGGTGTATGGCCCACAGCCGACGAAAACGATCGCCATCTGTTGCTGGCCCACCAACAAATGGCCCGGGAAAGCGATGCCGAATCGGTACTGTCGTTTCCGCTGGTCACGATCGATGGACAGACAATAGGCGCATTGTTGCTGACCGGTTCGCGGGAAATGTTGCATGGCGATCGCCTGCCAAACTTCGTCAAGGCCGCCGGACCCCGAATCGCCGGTGCACTATCGGCCGTCGCCCGGGCCTACGTTCCGGCGTGGCAACGCTGGCTGCGAGCGGCAAAAACACAAATGCAGACACGCAAGGGACGCGTCTGGTATGGCCTGGCAGTCGTCCTGATTGCAGCGATGCTCGTGCCGTTACCTTATCGCGTTCGCTGCGGCTGCACCACCGAAACAACTCAACGCCGATTTGCCGTCGCGCCATTTGATGGATTGGTCAAACGGGGGCACGTCGCACCGGGTGACTACGTGCAACAAGGTCAGTTGCTGGCCGAAATGGACGGTCAGTCGATACGACTTGATTTGGCTGCCGTAGGAGCGGAATTTAATCAGTCGCTCAAGCAACGCGAGATCGAATTGTCGCGGCGTAATATTCCCGAATCCCTGCTGGCGGACTTTGAAGCCCAACGACTGGCGGCCCGCAAGGACCAACTGGAATTCCGGCAAGGCCAGATTGAAATCCGCAGTCCGCTGGACGGTTATGTGCTGTCCGGTTCTCTCGAACACGCCGAAGGCGCTTCGGTGGAAACGGGCAAGGTGATCTACGAAGTCGGCGCGCTGGAATCGCTGAAGGTCGAGATTGCGATTCCGGCTGAAGAAGTTGCCTGGGTCGAACCGGGCCAATCTACCCGCATCTGGATCGAGGGTTTGGAGAACCAGTCGTTTCGTGGAGTCATCAGTCGCATTCAGCCACGTTCGGAATTGCGGCAGGGTCGCAATGTCTTTGTGGCCGAAGTGATCGTGACCAACCCCTACGCCCGATTGCGTCCCGGTATGCAGGGACACGCTCGGATTGACTGCCGAGCACGCCCACTGGCCTGGAACCTGTTACACAAGCCAATCAACTATCTCACGTCCCGGCTGACCTGGTGGTAAGGATGCGCGGTCATGTATGAATGGGACACGACAACATTTGAACTCACCGAAGCCTGTGTGCAGTTGAAAAACGGTTTGCGTTTTTCGATCCAGCACAGCCGGCACGGACGCTGGTACATGCTGGAAGACGATTCCAGAGGCACCTTTTACCGGGTTGGGCCGGCCGAGTACACGTTTCTCTCCTTGTTGGACGGCAACACGACAATCGCTACAGCGATGGCGGCGACTTGTTCCCGGATGGGCGGCAATGCACTAACCGAACAGGATGCCATTGGCCTGTGCAAATGGCTTATCGAATCGGGGTTGGCCAAAACGGAAGCATCGGTTTCGGCCAGACGCATTGGACAGCAGCAGGAGCAGACTGCTCAGCGCAAGTTCATGCAGCGGCTCAACCCGATTTCCATTCGCTTTGCGCTGTGGAATCCCGATCACGTGGTCACCAATGTCACGCGCTGGGTTGGCTGGATGATTAGCTGGCCGATGGCACTGGCGTGGATCTTCGTCTGCACATACGCATTGATTGCCGTGCTAATGGACTGGGACCGGCTGGTTCAGGGCGGCGTACAGGTCTTTACCCGCGACGGTCTGTTTTGGATGGCCGCTTCCTGGCTGGTCCTGAAGCTGATTCATGAGTTGGCACATGCAGTGGCCTGCAAACAGTTCGGCGGGCGTATTGGAGATTGCGGCTTTTTGTTATTGCTGCTGATCCCTTTGCCGTTCGTTGACGTGACCAGTGCGTGGCGATTCACCAACAAGTACCAGCGGATACTCGTCTCCGCGGCCGGAATGCTGGCCGAAATCTTCATAGCAGCCATCGCTGCGATCGTGTGGTGCAACTCGGGCCCTGGCATCGTCAGTACCGTTGCAGCCAGTATGATCTTCGCCGCGTCGTTGCACACCTTGTTGTTCAACGCAAACCCGTTAATGAAGTTCGATGGTTATCACATTCTGGCTGACTGGCTGGAAATTCCAAATCTGGGGTCGCACGGTCAACGTTATGTCACGGGTATTGCACGACGCGTGTTCCTTGGACAGCCCACCGAGCCAGTCAAGTTCGCTGGCTTCCACGGGCAGTTAATCCGGTTCTACGGGGTCGCTGCGTTGTTGTGGCGAATCTTGTTGTGTCTGGTGCTGACGCTCGCGGCCGCCAGCCTGCTCCACGGAATCGGATTACTAATCGCACTGATGGCCGGCGTCTTGTGGCTGGGATTGCCCGTTTACAATTTCACACGCTACATGATTAGCGGAAATGATTTCGATCAACCTGATCGTGTGAGATTTGCCCGAGTCACCGCAACTCTGTTGGCAGTGCTTCTGCTGGCGGCGCTGGTTTGCCCGGCCCCGTCGGTGATTACCGCACCGGCGGTCATTGAATATGCTGATTTGCAGGTACTGCGCAACGAATCTGCCGGATTTGTGCAATCGATCGAAGTCGAGCCGGACCAGCTGGTCGAGCAGGGTGAATTGCTGCTCGTTTTGAGTAATCCCGATCTGGAAACAGAATTGGCCAGCACTCAATGGCGTCTGAAGCAGGCCCGCATACGGGCGGCAGCCAGTCAGAGTGCCGGCCATATCAGCCAATTGCAGATCGAACAGGAAGCGGTTACGTCATTGGAGAAACAACTGGCGGAACTGAGTAACGCTGCCGAATCGCTATCCATTCGCGCTCCTTCGGCAGGCCGTGTAATCGCAAACGACCTTTCATCGCTGGCCGGACAATTTATCTACGCCGGCACTGAATTGCTGAGTATCGGTGATGACACCAAAAAGCGCGCTACCGCACTCGTTGCCCAGGACGATGCACGTCATTTGACACAGGTCCATGACAAACCGGCGCATGTACGCATCTGGGGACGGCACGGCGTTGAGCCTGCCAGGATCAGCGAAGTCAGCCCGCGTGGCCAGGTCGACTTGCCACATTTTGCCTTCGCCGGCATGTATGGCGGACCGCTGCATGTTGTCGACCGTCAACAAATGGGCGGTGAGGGAATAACGGCTGATGAGCAACTGATTCTGGTCAACGCGCGAGTCAAGGTCAGTGTCAAGTTCGACGCCAACAGCAGCCAGCGGCTCATGGCGGGACAAACCGGCCAATTGCATTTACGCGGACGCACACGAATGCTCGGTGCCTATGTGCTGGATGAATTTCGTCGCTGGATCGGCAGCCACCTGAAACTGAACCACGGACTTTAATCAACTGGGAACCGGATCCATGTCACAATCTGGCATAAATTTTGTTCACTCACCTGAGTCGATTATCGAAATCATTACGCCGCTGAACCGAATCATCGATCGTCAGGAATCCGTCGAATGCCAGCGCATCCTGCCTCGACGACGCATCGTGACCCCCATTCGCGTCCAGTTGCTGGATGAAGACATGAAACCGAGTGGCGAACCTCTGCAAGGACTCAGTCAGGACATCACGATGGGTGGCATGGGATTCCTGTGTCTGAGTGATGTCACAGCACCTTTTGCGCAAGTGCAGTTTCATGAGCAACTTGGTGAGCACCATCCGCTACTAATCGAGATCAAGCATTCCCGACGGATGGGTCCGTTTTGCCAGGTCGGCGGTTCATTCCGCGTCGATTGGTCCTGACTATTTCCACACCTGGCCGCCAGGTGTCATCGCTTCATGCTCTACCGGCCTGTTTGTGGGCTTCAACTCCGGAACATTCACAGCATGCGGAACGTCCGGGGCAATTTCATTCGTTTCCATAGATGCTGAATCCGGGATATCCAAAACAGGCTGGATTTCGGTCGGTTGAGACACGACGGGCAGCGTGGAATGGTCAATGGGTTCCGGATGGATCACCCGCGGCTCGAACGAACCAGCATCGTTGACGCTCTCAATGGGCACATTGTCTTTCATCTGACCTTCCGGTGCCGGTGTCGGCGGCACGGGCCAGGCCGGCTCACCGGGGCTGAGTTGTTGCATTTGAAACAGAGTTCCGTTGGCGTGTCTCAGATTGATCAACGCCAGGTTGTAGGTCACACGTGCCTTTGCAAAATCATACTCTGCCTGGGTCACCCGTTCCTGGGCCGCCAGCAGTGACTCCAGCAACAAACCACCGGTGCCGGTGCGGTCTCCCAGCTGTTCCCAGCGAGCTTCCTGGGCCAGGGCTTCGGCTACGGCCGCTTGCCTTGAACGATCGCGGGCGCCCAGTTCACGCCATGACGTCCTGACTTCTCGCACAGCAACTTCAACCTCGGCCCGTACGAGTTCCAGTGTTGAGCGGTATTGCTCGCGCAGCTGGTAAACTTCGATTTCCCGCCGATGCCGGTTGGCAAACGCGGCGCGACGTCCCAGGGGCACTTCGAATTTCAGTCCGATTGAATAGCTGGGCTCACCGACACGGAACTGGTCGGCCCATGCGTTACCAATATCCGACTGACCGCGTAAACCGGAAACGTATGTCTCGGTAACAAAATTAAGCGTGGGCAGTATTTCATGGTCCGCCATTTTCATACGCACGCATGCCGCACGTATTCCCTTGATCGCCGCAGCTACTTCCGGCCGGTGTTGCATGGCCATCTCAAACTCAATGGACAACTCAGGGGAAAACGGTACCGTTTCCGGCGCTTCGGTGGGAATCATCTCCAGCAACTCCGGCGAGCTGGCATCCAGTGCCGGCGCGTTCAGCAGTGCCCGGAGCCGAGTCTCGGCATTCTTCACTGCAGCCCGCGACCGAATCAGGTCCGAGCGGCGTGAGGCCAGTGCCGCATTGGCACTGATGATCTGCGACTGCTGGGCATCGATATTGGCACGACTCTGCAGCTGCTCGGCAATCGCCCGGGTCTTCAGGTACAGGGAAACACGCTGCGCCAGATTCGCGCGTTCCAGGTACAGCGACCAGTATCCTCGCGCGACTTCCAGTAAATGCGATTGCAGCTGCCGGTGAAACTCATCATTGGCCGATCCCGTATCGATCTCGGCCAGCACGATTAGGCTCGTGTTGTAGGCTTTGCCGCCTCCCCGCAGCAGGGGTTGCGTGAATCCCAGCGCAACCCGTGACGTCGCCTGATCATTGGGAACAAAGAAATTGGAGTTGCTATTCTGGTGACCCACTCGCTGGAAGGTATAGAACTCGGCACCACTGAACAGCTTGCGGCGGAACCCTGCATCCATCGCAAACTTGTGGTCGCGAAATCGCGTACCTCCCAGACCCACCGTTAGCGAACTGCCAACCGGTTCGCTCGTGTCATTCCAGTTGGAATCGACAAACAAATTCCAGTCAAATGTCGCGTCGGCTACGGTGATCGCCGTTTCACGAATCTGGGGCAACGCCCGCGCCACATTGATTTTGGCGGAGTTATCCAGTGCCACCAGCATCAGGTCACCGACGTTCACCGGAACTGTTTGAGCGTCAGGATTGATGGGATGCGTCACGTAAGGCGTCCACCAGGCATTCTGATCGATGTCTGCTGGAAGCTCTGCCGTGTCATTCTTCAACTCTTCCAGCACGTCAGCGACCTGCCACTTCGTGTCCCCGGCTTGCGCAGCACCGTCACGCGAATCCTGGGCGTTCCCGGTACAGGCACACAGCAGGGCAAAGGCAAAACAAATTGCCATGGTCAATTTTGCGACGGTTGAATTCACGACTTGCAACCTGGGGATTTGGACAGCGCGGACCGACGATGCAATCGTCATACTCCCGACACTCATCATCTGCCATCGTCGTAATC
This sequence comes from Pirellulaceae bacterium, assembly GCA_051010855.1. Taxonomy (GTDB): domain Bacteria; phylum Planctomycetota; class Planctomycetia; order Pirellulales; family Pirellulaceae; genus CAJQPP01. Next base: position 9,583 of record JBPCVB010000589.1, read on the forward strand.
CAAATAGCCACTTTGAGTCGAACAGCACGGCTGGAATATGCCGAATCAGCGTCACCATACCTAATGCCCGGTCCTTCCTTGCGACCGGCATAACCGGCAAAGTCTTTGCCCGGCGACACGTCCATCGAGCGAATTTCCGGCCGGTTTTTGACGTAGGCTTTTAACGGAGGTCTCGCAGCTTGAATGCATTACGCGTGCCACCAGGTTTGCTGATTTTGCCAGCACTTCTGTTTCGTTGACCTTGCCGACAAAGGCCTGTCATGAACCGTCGCCACCAACTCCATCGCATCCTTGAGCAACTTGAAGACCGCGTCTTGTTCGATGCTGTCCCCGACGGGGGATTCATCGTGCAGGTCGATGAGGCGCCTGAAGTCGCGCAAAATCAGCAAGTGCAGCAGGTCGCTGCGGCCACCGAAGACGCAACGGAACCTCGCGAGCTGATCGTAATCGACTCGAACGTCGATAACGCCGATCAGTTGTTGTCTGCGATTCTTGAATCTCGCGGCGACCGGCTGTTTGAAGTTCACATGTTGTCGACGGACCAGCCCGGCATCGACCAGATCTCTGCGCTGCTGGAAGGCAGCGATCATCCGTATGACGCCGTGCATGTAATATCGCACGGCAACGTCGGCGGACTGCAACTGGGCAATGACTGGGTCAATGCCGACACGTTGTCCGCCTATGCAGGGCAGATCTCTGGCTGGGCGAACTCATTGACCGCTGACGCAGACCTGATGTTTTATGGTTGCAATCTCGGTGCATCATCGGCAGGCCAGGAATTTATCGAAATGATGAGTGCGTTGAGCGGCGCTGACGTGGCTGCCTCGACCGACGTCACAGGGCACGAAAGTCTTGGCGGTGACTGGAGCCTGGAAGCCCGGTTTGGAGAAATCGAAGCCCAGGCACTGTCAGCCGAGAGCTACACGGGCGTCCTGATCGTTACCGATGCCGGCTTCGTTATCGGCACCAATCCGAACTTTGGAACCATCAATGAAACCGCGGTGGTGCCCGAAAGCCAGGCAGGTACGTCCAGCCGCATGTATACCAACGCAGCAACTGCTGGTGGCGGTGCCATCTCGATCGACGTACGGCTGACTCTGGTCAATACCTACGACGAAAATGGCAACTTGACGACCGGCACGGCGAACCAAATGCCAGTGACCTTTTCCGATTTCAGTGGCGGCCCGGTGATTCTGGCCCGTACACCGGGCTCCAGTGTCAACGGTTTCGAGGGTCATACAGCCGATATTCGCATCGAGTATTTCGATTCAGTATCCGGCCTGCCACTGTCGGTGGTTGGTGAGTTCACCGTCAAGGATATCGACTATGAACCACCAACGATGAATGGTTCCGGTTCGGAGCGTATCGTCGTTAACGGGAGCGAGCTGGATCTCTATGAAACGTCGATTAGTCCGGCAACTGATATCAATGTAACTCCCAACGGTGACGGTACGATTACCTTTGACAACACCACTTCGCGTGGCGGTGCAGCGGATGAGGAACGTTGGGTTAATCTGGTGTTCGAGGACTTGTTGTCGGTCACTATGAACTTCACGGCCCGAAATGCCAATACCGGTTACGGGTTGTCGACAGACAGCTTCAGTGTCACTCCTACCAGCAACTTCGTGCCCGATGCGACCGATGACAATTTCTCGACGAGCGTCGGCACTTCTGTTACCGGCAATGTGGTTACGGCCGACAACGGCAACGGAGTCGACAGCGACCCCGACGGCGACGCACTGACCGTTACCCATATCAACGCCAACGCCGGCAATGTAGGCAATGCCGTGACTGGATCCGCCGGTGGCACGTTTACGATCAACTCCGACGGTACATTTACCTTCAACCCCGGATCCGATTTTGACGATTTGGCACTCGGTGAAACACGCGATACGACGGTGACCTATACCGTCAACGACGGCAAGGGGCTGGATGACATGGCCACCGTGACCGTTACCGTGACAGGGGTCAACGACGACCCGGTGACCGTGGGCAGCGTCCCTGCCCAAACCAGCAACGATGGCGATACGATCTCGCCGCTCGATATCAGCAGCTTTTTCTCCGATCCTGACACCTCGGATTCGCTGACCTATTCTGCGGGAGGGACTTTGCCACCAGGCCTTGTACTCGACCCCAACACCGGCATCATTTCCGGCACCATCGACAACAGTGCTTCGCAAAGCGGACCGTTTTCCGTCATCATCGTGGCCGATGATGGCAATGGCGGAACTATTTCGCAATCCTTTGCCTGGACCGTCAATAATCCCGGACCATCGGCTACCGATAACGATCTGGGCGCCAACGAAAACCAGTCCCTCGCCGGCAATGTCGTTACTGACAACGACGGCAACGGAGTCGATTCCGATCCCGACAACGATTCGCTATCGGTCGTGGCCGTCAACGGAGTGGCGGGTAACGTCGGCAATTCCGTTACCGGTTCCACGGGCGGCCAGTTTACGATCAACGGCGATGGCTCGTACGGCTTTGATCCCGGCAACGACTTCGACTACCTTGCGGCAGGTGGCACCGTTACCACTACCGTTACCTACACGATCAGCGACGGTGAGGGCGGATTTGATACGGCAACCGTCTCGGTACTCGTCACAGGTACCAATGATGCTCCCACGGCCGCCGGGACCATTCCCGCTCAAAGCGGTGCGGATAACACCGTCGCAGCGCCGCTGGATGTCAGTGGCTTCTTTGTCGATGTCGACAACCCGACGCTAACGTTCAGTGCCGGCGGCACACTGCCGCCTGGACTCTCCATCGACCCCGTTACTGGAATCATTAGCGGGACCTACGACCCCAGCGCCTCTACCGGCGGGCCGTACAACGTTGTCATCACCGCCAACGACGGTGACGGTGGTACTGTTCAGCAATCGTTTACCTGGACGGTTACCAATCCCGCGCCGACCGCTTCAAATGATGACTTCACGACCACCGAAAGCGCTGCTCTGTCGGGCAATGTTATTACGGACAACAACGGCAACGGTGTCGATAGTGATCCCGATGGTGACTCGCTGTCCGTCGCTGCCATCGAAGGCTCGCCGGCCAATGTGGGCGTCGCCGTTGCTGGATCTGCCGGCGGACAGTTTACGATCAATAGCGACGGTTCGTTTAGCTTCGATCCCGGAACCGACTTTGAAACACTCCCGGTTGGTACCTCGGTTACGACCACAGTCACTTATACGGTGTCCGATGGCGAAGGCGGAACTGACACGGCAACAGTCTCCGTGACGGTCGATGGCGAGAATGACGATCCGACCGCGACACCCGTTGCTGACCAATCCAGTCAGGACAGTGACGTGATCTCGCTGGATGTTTCCTCGAACTTTAACGATATCGATGGCGACACGTTGAGCTTCAGCGCCACCGGCCTGCCACCGGGACTGAGTATCGATCCGGTTAGCGGCGTGATTTCAGGGACGATCGATTCCAGCGCCTCCGCAGGAGGTCCTTATTCGGTGATGGTCACCGTCGATGATGGCAATGGTGGAACGGTCAGCGATACGTTTTCATGGGATGTCAGCAACCCTGGACCTACTGCCACCAACGACACGGATAGCACCGATCAAGATACCGTTTTGTCGGGCGACCTTCTGGCTAACGACAGCGATCCCGACGGGGACGCGTTAACGGTTACCGAAGTTGGCAACTTGATGGGCACATCGCCTCTCAATGTTGGCGTTCCCTACGCGGGTACGGCAGGTGGTTTGTTTACCGTAAATAGCGACGGAACTTACACGTTTGATCCCAATGGCGACTTCGATTACCTGGCCCTGGGCGAATCGGTTGACACGGTCATCACTTACGAAATCGAGGATGCCGATGGTGCGTTCGACGTCGCGACCGTCGTCATTACGGTCACCGGAACCAACGACGATCCGGCGGCTGTCGGCACGATTCCCGGTCAGTCCAACGACGACTCTGATAATACGTCAGTCGATGTCTCGGGATTCTTCACTGACACGGACCTTAGCGACACTTTGACGTACTCGTCCAGCGGCCTGCCAACCGGTCTGACCATCGATCCCGTAACGGGCGAAATCAGTGGCACGATCGACAGTAGCGCTTCGCAAGGCGGAGTGGGCGGAGTTTATTCAGTCACGATCACGGCAACTGACGATCACGGACAATCCGTCGATCAAACGTTTTCGTGGACGGTCACCAACCCCGCGCCGATCGCCAACGATGACAACTTCACAATCAACGAAGACAGCCTGTTCTCTGGTACCGTTACTTCCAATGACAGTGACCCCGATGGCGACAGCCTGACTTACACCCAGTTGACCTCACCAGCCAACGGTACGCTCGGCTTCAACCCCGATGGTTCGTTCACCTACACACCCAACGGCGACTTCAACGGCACCGACACCTTTACCTACCAGATTACCGATGCCGACGGCACCACAGCCACGGCAACCGTAACGATCA